>CAMWRH010000064.1 GCA_947176605.1 uncultured Porphyromonadaceae bacterium | reverse complement strand
TGCTCGACGTGCTGTGACTGATCCATGATGCCCCCTCCACAAAATAGTTGACAGGATTGTCAGCCGCAGCCATAGCGCTGTGGCATACCCCAAATTGAGCTGCAATCGCCACTATCAAGGTTAGTTTTAAAATTAGTTTCTTCATAGAGCCATTATATGTTAGTTCGCCCCTAATTTATATAAAAATTTGTAATAATCCAAAAATATTTTTTGATTTTACATTTATTAACATTGTAGATATAGGCAATCTTGTGACATCCTCCATCCGGCTTTTGTTGTAGGCCCGGTGCAATCGCAAAGGGGAAATCCAATAATCCGGGGGGATATTCGTTTTTTTATTGATGATGTACTTGCGACGATTTATCCCTTCTCTCGTGCTGGTGGCAGCCGCGCTCGCCACGCAGGCCGAGAATGTAAAAATACACGGTAAGATTACTGACCAGGAGGAAAAACCTGTGGAGTTTGCCACGATCCGTATCGGGGGCACTTCGATAGGTACGAATTCCGACCTGGAAGGTAATTATTCCCTCACTGTGGCCGCTAAGGATACGGTGGAGGTGATTTATTCCTGCATTGGGTTTAAGAATGTGACCCGCCGCCTGATCGACCCGAAAGGAGATCTGACCATAAATGTGAAACTCCCCTCGGAAGCTACCGAACTGGCGGAAGTCGAGGTGACCGGTTTCCGCCAGAATATCAACGGTATGCAGTCGATCGATAAGGAGAGTTTCAAGACTTCGCCTGATGTGTCGGGCGGTTCGGTGGAAGCGATGCTCCAGACAATGGCCGGTGTGAATTCAAGTAATGAGATGAGTTCGCAGTATTCGGTGCGAGGTGGTTCGTTTGATGAGAATTCGGTCTATATCAACGGTACTGAAATCTATCGCCCGCAGCTGGTGCGGAGCGGACAGCAGGAGGGTCTCTCGATCATCAATCCGGATATGGTGGGGAATATCAAGTTTTCTACCGGCGGCTTCCCGGCACGCTACTCCGACAAGATGTCATCGGCACTCGATATCACTTACCGCGAACCGGAAGCCATGGAGGCCAGCATCTCGGCTTCGCTGATGGGGGCCTCG
This sequence comes from uncultured Porphyromonadaceae bacterium, assembly GCA_947176605.1. Taxonomy (GTDB): domain Bacteria; phylum Bacteroidota; class Bacteroidia; order Bacteroidales; family Muribaculaceae; genus Lepagella. The sequence continues at coordinate 13,164 of CAMWRH010000064.1, read as the reverse complement.
CTTGCGTTCGGCCAGAGCAGCACGAAGTTCTCGCAGCTACACGGTCTGCGTCTGAAGAAGAATAATTCGCTGCTCAGTTCGCTTGAGACGCGCGGCGAGTATGATCCCCTTTATTTTGATTATCAGACCAATATCACGTATAAACCTACGGAGAAACTGAGCTTCAATTTCCTGGGCAATATCTCGCTCAATAAGTTTAATTTCAAGCCTGCCGACCGTGAGACTTCTTTCGGCACGTCGATGGATACGAAGCAGTTTAAGGTGTATTTCGACGGTGAGGAGCGCGATATGTTTGAGACGTATCTCGGTGCCTTTACGGCATCCTACCGCCTGAACCGTGCGACGGCGTTCGCTCTGTCGCTCTCGGGATTCCAGAGCAGCGAACTTGTGAGCTACGACATCTCGGGTGAATACTGGCTCAATGAGGCCGGCACCGGAGGCGAGGAGGGTATCGGCGGCGAACTGGGTGTAGGAAAGTATATGGAGCACTCGCGCAACCGTCTGAAGGCCTCCGTGTTCCAGGCCGCGCTGAAGGGGACTACGGTCGTGGGGCGCAACAATATCTCGTATGGTGTAATCTTTCAGAATGAGAAGTTTCTCGACCGCACCAAGGAGTGGGAGTGGCGTGATTCTGCGGGATATTCGCTCCCTACGCAGCCCGAGGGGGTGCATCTGATCTATAATCTCTCGTCGCGTCAGGATCTGTCGACCAATCGCTTCGCTCTCTATGCCGAGGATGCGCTCTATCTTGAGAGTTCGAAGGCTTATATGACGCTTAATGCGGGGGTGCGCCTGTCGTACTGGGACTTCAACCGGGAGGTGCTTGTGTCGCCGCGCGTCAACCTCAACATCATCCCGCTCAACAATAATCAGTGGAATTATCGCGCCGCCGTAGGCCTGTATTATCAGTCGCCGTTCTATAAGGAATACCGCATGGCGCAGAGCGATGCCCTGGGTAATTCGTACATCACGCTCAACCGCGACATAAAGTCGCCGATGAGTCTGCAGTTTGTCGTGGCGGCCGACTATACGTTCCGCCTGATGAACCGCCCCTTTAAGCTCACCGGCGAGGCGTATTACAAGAATCTGTCGCGCCTGATTTCTTATGAGTATGATAATCTGAAAATCAATTATTCGGGCATCAATGATTCGAAGGGGTTTATTACGGGTCTGGATTTCAAGCTATTCGGGCAGTTTGTGCCCGGCTCGGATTCGTGGGTCACTTTCTCGCTGATGAAGACGCAGCAGACTCTCAACGGCAAGAAGGTGCCGCTCCCCTCTGACCAGCGCTATTCGGTAGGCATTTTCTTTACGGATTATTTCCCGAAATTCCCGAAACTGCGGTTCTCGCTGCGCGGGGTGCTGTCCGACGGTCTGACGATGACGGCTCCCCACGTAAGCCGCGACCGCGCCTATTTCCGCGCCCCGGCCTATAAGCGTGTGGATGTGGGACTTTCCTACCAGCTTGTGGGTGCCCCCACGGAAGGTGTGCGCCCCTATAATTTCTGGCGGCATTTCAAAAGCATCATCATCGGGCTTGACTGCTTCAACCTCTTCGACATGACCAACGTCAGTTCCTACTACTGGGTGACCGATGTCAACAATCTCCAGTACGCCGTCCCCAACTATCTGACCCGCCGCCAGTTCAACGTCCGCCTCTCCGTCGAAATCTGACACGGAAAAACATCCCGCCCCGACACACGCCTCAGGCTGTATCGGGGCGGGATGGCTTTTTCATACCGGCTATCCTGCCGTTGCAGTTGTAATTGCAGACTACCGGCGGAGGATGCCGTCATCTTGCGTACCATTGCTGAGCTGCTGACTCTGACGGTTCTGATTCTTGCCAAAGGATACGTTCCAGCTGAAGGTGAAACGCACGCTGTTGGCTCTGTCAGGGGAAAAAGACTCGATGTTTTCCTGCACCGGAGATGAGGCCACGGTGCGCTGCGATTCGCGGGAGCCGTGTCCGAAAGGTTGCGATATCTCAACTCCTAATGAAATTGACTCTTTCGGCCTGAAGCTCGCACCTATGCTCCATGTCTCCATTCGCGGATACACCATCTGTCCCATCGTATATTTACCCGGGTACTGATATCGCGCCGAGAAAGTCCATTTGTCAAGATTGACGGCTGTGTAAGGCATCCACTGGAAGCGATAGCCCTTCCAGTCGTAATCCGGACTGCGCCCGTCGAGCATTCCCAATACCACACTGTTCACAATCTTCCAGACGTTGGATCCAAGCGGCTTTATCACCAATGATACATTCCCCTGGAGATTGCGGTAGGCATCCAGATTGATAAGTGTCTGAAGCATATAGTCAGGGGTTGTGACGAAATGCTCACAGATTAATCCCGGCGCGGAGCTGTAACTCACACTGAGCGAACCCTCCACGTATCTTGAATTATACACACCCCCCGCAGAAACTGTATGCTGGGAGTATGGTCGCAGATTGGCATTGCCGTGAAACACAAGACGCGTGTCAATCCATTTGTCGGTCTGACTTAACTGCGCGATCGTCGGGAGTCCGGACGAGTAGGAGTACTGCAGCTGCAGCCGTAGCGAGGATGTAGGATAATACCATACCCCCACTAACGGACGGGGCTGCCACCGCGAGTGCGTCCCGGAAGCTATGCTGACATCCGTATACTGATGCTGCACTCCTAACTGAGCGATATATACAAACTTACCCTTGCTTCCGTAATACTGCGCAAGTGCCATGAAACTGTTGGTATTCTCTGTAGTCGAAATCACAGACTCCTTGTATCGGCTATGGTTGTAGCTGTTCCATACGGTACAGGATATCATGCCCCATGAGAATTGCGGGGAGGTGTAGTACAACTGCCCTATCAGCGCATCATATCTTATGCGGTATGCCGACATCACATCTACGGTAGGCAACACATCGGATGTCTCGAATTCCCTGTAGCCCGACCGGTAGGAGGAATTATGACGTTGCCATACTACATCGGCCATGAATTGGCCGTATTTACCTCCGTCTCCGAGTGTCTTCTCAAAGTAATTGTCGATTGAGAATGACTTCACATCCGTATACAGTGTGTTTAAAGCCTCATACGGATCCGGATTGGATTGAGAGCTGACAAGCTGACGCAGCTCACTTTCTTCCTTATTTATTCCGGCATTAAGTGTCACGCTGTAAAGATATGATCCGGCAAGATTGTTCTGGAATCCGAGTGACAGCGAGTTCTCATCATTATGCCCGGGGGAGTCGAGACCCTCCTTGTGTTTGTAATATTTTACTCCGTCAAATTCATAATCAAGGAATTCCGACTGTCGGTTCTTGTGCGAATGCCAGTTATGATTTGAATATATCGCTGAGAACCGCGAGCGCTTGTAGTTGTAGAAAAGCGATGCACTGTTTTGCCCCCAGAGCGGATAGAATGACTGCCATATGTTGATGGCCGCATTTCCACCTGTAAGATTGCTTTTGGTGATTACATCAATGGCGGAAGTATATCCTTGAATCATGAACCGTGGAGGCGCCAGAGGATATGCATTTACTTTGAGCACATCATCCTTGTCAAGAGCCTGAAGCTCCTGCACGGTGGTCTCTACTCCGTTGAGAAGAAGTTTTACGTTGCCGCTTCCTTCATAGAAAAGCTGGTCGGAATTGTGAAGCACCACAAGATTCGGTATTTCGTTGAGCGCCTCATAGAACGTGGCGTAACGCTTCATGTCTTCTCTTGGGATTACGTAGGTGTAATGATCAGGTATACCGGAAGCATTCACCACAAGTTCGTCAATCTGAGTGACAGGCTGCAGACGCACAGTATCGACCTGAGCGTCGGTAAGCTCAACAAACGCCGGTACATAATCATCATGTTGCGCTCTGACATAACGGGCTTCTGCCATAATCTCGGCCCGTCCGCACTCATTCGTCAAGGCGGCTCCTATCGAATCTTTTTCCGCAGCATACATCGTAATGGCTACACTCCCTAACAGTCCCCTGTCCTCTCGCCCCATCACGACCACCTCCTTTGCCATAACCGCCGGGACGCTACATAGAACGCCACACCCTAACAACGCTGCCGAGGCCATGCGGATATCGGATATTTTGACTTTCAATCGTTTCATAGGCACCTTGAATTTCTAAAATTTTCATTCAGTAAAGATATTATCCTTTGACTGCACCACAAAATTAACACTATTTTTTATATTTCCAACTATTTTGTACAATCTTTCAGACTTTCAATATCCCGGAATACTTACGGATTTACTATTTACCTGCCAATTTGGCCACCCCCAAGTCATTGCCACAATTAAACAGGTCATTGCCACAATTAAAGAGGAGGAGGATGTATCGGCTCTACGATACATCCTCCTCTTTAATTGGCGGGCGCTTATGCGTCCGGGGATTTTCCCGGTCTTGCTTGTATGCGCTTTCTTTTATGCGCCTGTTTGCTTTTATGCTTTGGTGCTTACCTTTGGCGCTTATTTGCTGATCTTAAGGGTGCTGTCGCCGTTGACGATCACGTAGACTCCGGAGGGGAGTCCGGCGATGTTGATCTCGCTGTCGGCACTGTAGAGCACCTGCGCTCCGGAAAGGGTATATACTCTTACAGGTGAAGTGCTTGTGATCGTGCGGGTGGCGGAATCGTAACGGAGCGATTCGCTGCCGGATACCTCGGCCACGCTGTTGGTGTCTTTCTTGCGTACAAGTGCATTGATCCAGATCACGCTCTCGGTGTCGGCATCCTTCGGGTCGATGGTGTAGACGCTTCCCTGGATACGGTTGTCGGGGAATCCGTTCATGAAGCAGTAGGCGGCTACCTCATACATATCACGCACATCATCCTGCACTTCCACAAACATCTGGATCTTGTCGCCCTCAATGCCGGTCATCTCGCGCGACAGACCGCCTTCGGGTGTCTGGAACACTACGTTGCCCATAGCAGATGACTGATCGGTCACTACCTTGCCGTCCTCGTCGATAAGCCATGCCGTAGAACCTCTTACCACGTAGGTCTTCTCATCGGGATTCTCATAGAATACTCCCATGAAGAGGATGAAGTTCTCGCGTACGTCGCTGGCTGTGAAGGTGTATTCGTTGTTCTCCACCACGATGCCATCGCTGTCGATCGTGTCGGAATAGAACATCTCCATGTGGTCAAAGAGATACCCCTTCTCGGGTGCGGGTACAAACTTGACTGTCTGCCCGGCCTCGGGATAGATGCGTGTCTCAAGGTTGCCGTCGATGTCGAAGTAGATTGTGCCGGATACGATGTGCTTCACGGCATCATGCGATTCCTGGGTGTAGGCCAGGCAGGGTGTATGGATTTCGGCCTCGATCACGGTGCGGCCATCGATGCGGATGAAGGCGATGCGACCTTCGCTGTCGGGCTCTACAGCCACATCCTCGCCATTGGCACGCACATAGAGGAAGCGGCTCTGCGTATCCTTGCAGTATGCGCGAACATAGTGGCCGAGCTTGACCTGGGTCACGACATTGTTCTGCAACTTCTTGACGAATACCATCTCTCCGTCTTCGTTCTGCTCGTACTCATAGTAGAGGATGAAGATTTCCTCACCGTTGGGCGATACGATTGCATAACCCTCTTCGGCCTCCATCTCCTTGGCGCTGACGGTAAGGTTGACACTGGTGATGTCGGCTGTGGGCACAGTCACCGCAAATGCCGAAGTCTCGGGGAGCGACTCAACCACCACACCTTCCGGGGCGGCTGTCACGTTCTGAAGCGTGTAGCCCGACTGTGCGGTGAGTGTAAGGGTGGAGTAGGATTTGACCGTCATGGGTGAAGTGAGCTCCACTTCCTGACCATCCGCCTCACCTTTGAGCCATGAGAGCTGGCCGTCGCCGTCGAATGCGAAGCTTACGCTTACGTCGACAGGCTGTTTGCGTGTCACTACCTCAATCCAGTCCGAAGCCTCGGCCACTACGGCATATACGCCGCTGGCGTTGGGAGCGAGCACACGGCCGTTCTGCGATACGGATACCATCTGGTTGCCTGCAGTGGCACTGATGGCAAGGGCATTCTTTATGTCGGAGGGTGAGAAGGTGTTGTTGCCGTTCTTAAGTGTGAGCACATCGCCGCGGCCACCTTCCTGCACCACCTGGAAGCGGGAAGCGTCGTCGGCCACGATTGTCACGTCACTGGAGATTTTGCTGCCGTATACCGACACCTGCAGCGGATTGATGCCGTCGGCACCTGCTGCGGCGCGGAAGTAGGTGAGCATGTCGGTCTGACCGCCGTTCTGGCATATTATGTAGGAAAGCTGCGTGCCGGGACGCGGTGTGACATAGATCGTCTCGCCGTCATAGGCCGGCAGCGGATACTGCATCCCCTCGGGACTGAGTGTGCGCCCGTCGGTGGTGGTGAACAGATAATTCTCCAGCGCCACATTCCCTTCGGGTGCGGTGAGATTGATTGTCACCGCGCGTCCGCGGGTGCTGACCACGAAGTCATCGCCGTCTTCAAGCTCGAATACCCATCCGTTGGCACCGTTCCAGCCGATCGCCTTTACGGGTTCGCCGTTGCGTGTCATGCCCATGATTTCCGCACCTTCGGCTGCAAAGAATTCCAGGGGTGACTCGGAGGCCATGCATACGAAGTCGTTCTTGCCGTCGCGGAGGGTGAGCCATTTCCACTCCCCTTCCCTCTGGTATTCGAGGGCGGCTGAGATGTTGGCGGCGTAGTCTACGGTGATGCTGAATTTGATGGCATCGCCACTCACGCTGAGGTTGACGTAGATAGCCTGGTAGTAGAAGGTATCGTAGTCGCATACGAAGGTGAAGGAACCGTCATCGAGTGCCGTCGTATCGAATGTGCCGTTACGCAGTGCCAGGCTGTCGATGGCATAGGGTGCCACCGGGCTAACTTTGACTGTGCTTCCCTCGGGGATGGAATAAAATCCCCAGCTGTCGGTCGGAGCATCGAGCCATTGGCCGTCTTTGTCGTAAGTCACGGTGAAGGGTGAACCGCTTATGCCGTCGCCCATCGCATAGAATCCCTGGATTGTCACGTCGCGGGTTGTGGTAACCGATCCGTTGCCTGAAGTGACGATATCAAGTTTGATTCCGGCATTGTAGAATCTTACGAGATACTCTCCGTCGGTGCCCTGCACGGCATCGGTCTCGTTGAGTGTCACGCTTTCGATCGCGGCGCCGGCGTTAGCCGTGATTTTGAGCGGAGAGTCGTCGGAGTCGCTGAGGTCGAAGGTGTTCATACCATCGGTCAGCTCGAGCTTCTGTCCGTAACCGTAGTTGCAGGTCACACTGACATTGCTGGCGTTGTCGACGTTGATTATGACACGCGTGGCCGAGAGATTCAGCACTCCGAGTATCGTCATCAACCAGCTGAGCAATAAAAATTTCTTCATAGGCTCTGTGGTGTTAGTCTCCCCCTCCCTTTACGCCCGGCGCAGCGCTGCGGGCACCGGCGCCAGATCGGTAAGGGGTCGGGAGTGTTAGATGAAAATGGATTAGTTTAATATCAGTTTTACAGTGGTTGCGGGTGTCTTTACCACATAGACTCCGGGGGTGAGGTCGGTGGCGGCCACACGGCGCCCGTTGATGTCGTAGACTGCGGATCCCTCGGGAGCTATGATGCTGCTCCCTTCTACGGTCACGCCACACGGCTCGGAGGGAAGTTCGCCTACGGAAGCGGTGCTTGAGTAGAAGTCGAACGTGATTACTCCATCCTCCGACTCGCGGATATTCGAGATTTCAGGCACGAATGCGGTGCTGGTCGACTGCCAGGCGGCTGCCGGACGCGTCAGGGCTGAAAAGGAAGTGTTGCCGGTCTTGCCGGGGAACGGGTCGTCGGCTTCGTCAAGTACCGTAGTGCCCCATACGTTGTCGGCGGCCACGATTCTTACATGTTCGTAGCCTGCGGCCACGGCATTGACGGTGTTGCGGCGCCAGTGTGTGGCATCGTAATGGCAATAGCTTATCACGAGGCCGTGACCCGGCAGTCCGCCGTCCCACCCCTGCTGCTGACGGTTTTCGAGGGTATAGTATTCGTTGGGATTGTCGGGGTTGACGATGAATGCCGCTTCATGTGAAGAGGAGAATGGGCGCAGGGTGACATCTTTCTGCGTCTCTTCAAGCACTATGGGCTCGATCCAGCCAAGGGTGTATTTATCCATTGCCGTGTAACCGGAGGGAGTGACCTGGTTGTCGTTATATGTGCCGGCATCCATGATGTCGTAATGCGACATGCCGTGGCCTCCGTAGTTGGAGGTGTCGTAGATATCGGGCAGACCGAGTATGTGGCTGAATTCATGGCATATCGTGCCTACGCCGTCAAGTTCTGTGCCCTCTCCCCCTTTCAGCTCGCATGAGCAGGCGGCCACACCGAGGTTAAGACCGTCGAAGTAGTCGAACACATAGTTCGAGAGGTCCTGCATCGCGGGCCAGACGGTGTCGTACGGACCACCCTGAGCCTCACCGTGGCCGGCAAATACGAGGAAGAGGAAGTCGACGAATCCGTCGTTGTTGATGTCGTATTTTGAGAAGTCGAGTCCCATGCGGTCGGCCTCAAGGCAGGCATCGCGGAATTGGTTGACTATGTCTTCGGTCACTCCGTAGTAGGCGCGTTCGTGAGGGAGGGTCACCGGCCCGAATACATCGAAGGCCGGAGTGAATTTACCCTCCGACTGCTCGGTGAAATAATCTATCACGCTGCCGTGGGTCGACTCGCTGGAGTACCCCTTTTCGTTGCATATCCGCTCGTAGTGCTCTACGGTGGCTGCGTCGGTTAGCTTTACGTCCTGATATTCGCAGAGTATCACGAGTCCGGTCACTGTCCCGGTAGTGGGGAATGAGCGGGGAATAGGCTGCGGAGCCACACGCCGGTGGCTTTCGGCCTTTGCCTCGGCCAGACGGACACGCTGTCCGGCCACTGCTTCGAGCAGTTGCATCTTCTTTGATTCGGGAGTGGGATTGCCCGTGATTTCTCCGGTGGCAAGCAATTGTCCGGTGGCACTCTCTGTCATCGGGCGCAAGGTGCCGTCGGTGTCCATCATCAGCAGTTCGCCGGCTTCGCTCTCGTAGTAATGGAAGTGTTCATCGCCGATGATCCGCACATTGACCGGAGTGCCGTCAGGCTGATGAAGGGTGTGCATCCCGGGACGCGCCGGCACACACCATGCGGCCAGCATCGCGGGCATCATGAGCGACAGGGCTGAGAGTCGTTTGATATTCATGGGTGGTTGATATTTAAGCCGTCAGGGCCTGCCCTGCAAGGTGATGAAGATTCTGACTTACTTCTCTCAGATGCAGGACAGGCGCGATGACTGCGATGTTTATTTTACGATCTTGAAGCTCTTGCCGTCGATATTGAGCAGATATATTCCGGAGGGAAGCTCGCTTACACTTACTGTAGCGGCTGTGATATCCTTCATCTTCATGCCGTTGGCATTGTAGATGGCACCCATTGTGAAGTCGCCGGCCACACGGATTGACTCACCGTCATAGCTTACCGATACCTCCGAAGCCTCTCCGCCGAGCGACTTTACCGAAAGCACGTTGGCTGAATCTATTATGATGCTGCCGAGCTGCACGTAGCTGTAAAGGTTGGACGGGAGCGGTGTGGCAAGCTGGATTCCCACGCAGCTTACCGTGTTGCGGATGCTTTCGGGGAGCGTAAGCGTATATTTCTGGAGCAGCATGCGGCCGTCTTCATCATTATATTCGGGCTCACGAAGGCCGAATCCGCCAACGGTGGTGGTCATGGCTTCCACGGTATTCTTATTGCCTACGAAGATATTGAATGTCTCGGGGGTGAGTGATCGGATCTGCAGTTCGATGGCATATGTATCATCGCCGAATGCGATCGGGGGTGAGATGAGCCATTCGTCGGCATCCTGCACGCTGCTGTCTACGGATGTGGGAGATATGATATACTCGGCTGTAGTCTCGTAGTCGCCGAATACACTTTGGCCAAGCGTAGTGCCGAAGAGCCATGTCATGCCATCGGCATTGTTGTCGACGGGAGTCCATTTGAGCAGCAGGGCATTCTTATTTTCGAAAGTCTCTTCCACGGGGAATTCCGATACCGGTGTGCCGGCCACAAACTCACGCGATACGGCATACGACGATCCCTGGGCATTCTTCGACTCCACGCGGTATGAGTAGCAGAGCAGGCGGTTGAGATTGTCGGTATACGTGGTGCCGGTAAGGTCGGTGGCCAACACTACGTTGTCGGGAAGGCGTATGATGTCGTATGTAGTGGAAGCGGGATCAAAGGCGCCACCCTGCGCACCGGTTGCGGGAGCTGTCCACGACAGGCTGACGGTCTTGAAATCGTCGGCCACGTCTACCGTTATGTCGGAGACGGCAGCCGGACGGTCAAGTCCTACGTAGGAGAAGGCCGGGGATTTCGGGCCGTCGCCATTTATATTGCTGTAGCATATGATGTCATACCGGTATTCTCCGGCAGCAGGAAGATCTGTATCCACATAGGAACCTGCGCCACCGGGGGTAAGTCCTTTTTCGGTGTGGATACGCTCTCCGTTGCGGTAGATGTCGAAACCGTCAAGTGAAGTGAGTTCCTCTCCGCCGAATGTAGTGAGCGGCGCCGTGAAATCTATTTTGCAGCTCTTGCCGTCGGCTGATGATACGGCTGTGATGTCGGTGGCAAAGCCCGGAGCAAGGAAACCACCTGTGGCATACGGGATGTACATCCCCTGGAAGCGGGCCTGATGACCGAGCTTGCCGATTTCCTGATAGGAGTAATCGCCCGATGCATCGTAATTCTGATCCTGGCTGATTACGGGGAGGGTGATTTCCACAAGGCGTGTGTCGAAGCCGCGGTCGCCACTGGGATTGGAGATTGTGTTGGATGCCCAGTAGAGTTTGTTGTTGGTGAGGTCAAACTCAAGCGACTGGTTGCTTGAAAGCTGTGAGTAAGGGAGGGTGTAGAGTTTGGTCATGGAGAGGTCTTTCTCCATGTCTACCTGATACAGCACTCCGTCTACAGAAATCACGAATACGCGTCCGAAGGCATCGCAGGCTATCACGCCTCCTGTGTCGGAAAGGGTCACGAGTTTGGTAAATTCTCCGGAAGTGCGGTCCACCTCATAGATCGAACTGCGGTTGACCGGGTCGTAACCCAAGGCCAGCAGTCGGTCGTTCTTTCTGTCATAGGTCATGTCGGAGGGCTTGAAGCTCGATCCCTCCGTGTTCCACTCCCCTATCTCTTCCACATACCCGGTGTAGAGATTGTAGGAGAACATCGGCAGGGGCGTAGGCTCCTGCATCGACGACAGGAAGTGATACGGTATGCCGTAGTAGATTCCGTCGATGGCTGTGCAGGCATAAAGCCCCACATTGCCGGTGATTTCATGTATCAGTTCGTTCTGGTCAATCGTATTGAAGGTCTGACGTCCGAATCCATACTCACCATTGCTTGCGTTGGTGAAGAACAGATTCGAGAGGAAGAATCCGTAGAACGGACGGTCGCCGTATTCCACACCACCAGCAATTGCAGGTTGCGAGGTCATTGCTCCTAATAGCAATACGGCCGGAAGTAAAAGTTTTTTCATAGGATTGATGTTAAATTTTCTGCTCTTGATATAGACGTCGGGAGAGTGTTGTGTCTCCCGATAGTGGATGTTTGCCGGTTGTCATTGATTTCAATGATTTCCTATTGCAAATTTAATTTATACCCAATAGTAACTCATTGATGTAAATCAATAAATAGTTTTTGTGACTAATCGGCTACAAGCAGTTATTGTGGCATTTGTCAAATGCCACTCAATCCCATGTTTTGGCGAGGTCAGTGAAATGTATGTAAAATGACAGTCTATCGCTTGTTATTACGCAGTATCGTGGCCTTGACACGACACAGATGCTCCGGACTGATTCCGAGATATGACGCAAGGATGCGCTGCGATACACGCTCTACAATGACGGGGCGCGTGCGCAACATGTGCAGATACCTGTCTTCGGCATTGCCGTTGTGCACGGTCGATTCGCGGTCTTCTTCGAGAAACTGTTCGCTCCATGCGTAATGCAGTGCCCATATGGCAAAGGCATGGTTGCGGTCGGTAAGCGCAATCCAGTCTTCTCTGGAGATACGTAGCACTACACTCTGCGTGCATGCCTCTATCTGATAATAAGAAGGGAGACTGCGATAGAAGGAGAAACGGGAATTGAAAATCGTGCCGGGCAGACCGAAGCAGAACGTGCGCTCCCTGTCGCCATTGAAATCAATGCCGCGCATTATCCCCTCTTTTACGATATATATGTCAGGTTTTACTTCTCCGGGCAAAATGAGGGGTTCCCCCTTTTTGAGATGTAGGATCTCGGCCATGGCGAAGACTTCATCCCATTGCTCCGACGTAAGAGTGCGGTCGCACTCCCGGTTCAGCAGTTGCTTAAGTTCTTCCATACATTACAGTATGCCTGCGAATCTCTCCCGCGCTTTTGGGTAGGCTGAAATCGCAGACACATTAGATTACAATCAAGAAGCAGTTAACATCATTAATTCACTGATAAAGAAACGCTACCACGCATCAAATATTATATACTCGGCATTAGATGGCTCGGAGCGGTCGCCATATACCCACTGACGCGATGAATCCCGATTTAAACCCCACGCATGTACCGGGTTGTTATCCGCGCAGAGTGCGTCTGTATCCGCACACCGACAGCGCAAGGAGCGATAACCACGGAGCAGTTACATGGCCTGTTAACCTCTTACACACAGCTGGGAAGGAACAATAACCGCGGAGCAGTTACATGGCCTGTTAACCGTACAGTCAGCGGGAAGGAACAATAACCGCGGAGCGGTTACATGGCCTGTTAACCGTACAGACAGCGGGCGTAGCCCAAGCTGTCTGTGCGCGGACTGCATGTCACCTCTCTACCCCCCCCCGCTGTCGCGAAGCGACGGCGGGGGGGGTCTTACTTTTACAGTCCACGCATTGACGGTGTAGTGTTGTCGCTCCGCGACAAAGAATAGGTATGGAGGGCTTTAGCCGCGCACAGGCTGCTTCGGCTACGCCGCGCAGCCGGTACGCTTAACAGGCCATGCAACCGCTCCGCGGTTGAGAGGCAGACCAGCGGCGGGATACGGTTTAACTTCCGGTATCTACAAAAAAAGAGGTCCACATTTCTGTGAGCCTCTTAGGTTAAGGGGGCGATTACCTACTCTCCCGCTTTCGCAGTACCATCGGCGTGATAAG
>CAMWRH010000063.1 GCA_947176605.1 uncultured Porphyromonadaceae bacterium | reverse complement strand
AAGGTATAATCCTGGGGTACGAAAGTATGATCCGAGGTATACGAAGGTATAATCCGGATGGTGCGGAAGTCGTGTGACAATAATATGCCGAAGGGATGTCCGCGCTCCTTGACGGAGCGGAGTGGACATCCCTTCGGCGTATGTGTCCGGGCAGTGAGGCTCAGAGGGCGAGGATCTGCTCGGCGTGGATCTTGGTCTTGATCTGTTTGGGGGTGATCACCTGTTCTACGGTGCCATCGGGGGAGAGGATGAAGGTGGTGCGCAGCGTACCGAAGTATTTGCGTCCGGCCAGGGTCTTTTCACCCCATACTCCGGCGAGCTCCACGAGATGGTGGTCGGCATCGGATATGAGGGGGAAGGGGAGGGCGTTTTTTTCGGCAAAGCGGCGGTGGGCCGCCGGTCCGTCGACGCTGCAACCGATCACCTGGTATCCGGCATCAAGGAGAGCTTGGTAATTGTCGCGCAGGCTGCAGGCCTGGGCGGTACATCCCGGGGTGCTGTCCTTGGGGTAGAAGTAGAGGGCTATTTTCTTGCCCGGATAGTCGCTGATGCGCACTTCGCGCCCCTCAGCGTCAAGCCCTAACAGATCGGGCATCTTGTCACCTGGATTCATATTGCATTAGCGTTTTTGAGAGAAGTCTGATTTGTCGGTGCAAAGTTACTGTTTTTCCCTCAATCGGTCAATATTTTTTAGGCTTTAGGTGGTAGGGTTTAGGCTTTAGGTCTTAGGCTTTAGGTTTTAGGCTTTAGGCTTTAGGCTTTAGGGTTTAGGCGGTAGGCTTTAGGCCGGATAGGGTCTATATGGCTTATACGGCCTATAGGGGCTAAAGCCTAAAACCTAAAACCTAAAGCCTGGCGAAGCCTTCGCTGAAGCTCGGGCGCAGGACTACGAGGCCCGGCTTGGGTTTAGGCCTTAGGCTTTAGGTGGTAGGCTTTAGGTGCGGGCCAGGGGGATGGGAGAGGGGGCTCAGCCGTTCTCGTCGAGGGCGTGGAGGAAGTCGGTGTCGGCATCCTCGGCCTTGGTCTTTACCCCTTCCTTAAGGATGGAGATGTGGCGTGCCTTTTCGAGCAGGGCGGGGGCTACGTGGCAGTATCCCTCGGGGTTCTTTACGAGGTAGTCCTGATGTTCCTGTTCGGCGGGATAGAAGTTTTTCAGGGGGAGCACTTCCACCACGATCCGCGGATAACCTTTCTTCAGTTCTTCCCCCACGACCTTGAGGGCAGTGGTGCGCTGCGAGTCGGAAGTGTAGTATATTCCGGTGCGGTATTGCGTGCCGTGGTCGTTGCCCTGTCTATTGATTGAAGTCGGATCGATCGACTCGAAGTAGAGCTTGAGCAGTTTGGTGAGATCCACGGTAGTGGCGTTGTATGTGATTTCCACCCCTTCGGCGGCTCCGGTCTGTCCGGTGCATACTTCCTTATAGGTAGGGTTGACCACTTCGGAGTTGACGTAACCCACCTGAGTCTTGAGCACACCTCGGAGGTTGCGGAAGAGATGTTGCGTGCCCCAGAAGCAGCCGCCGGCCAGTACGATTCTGGCAGAGTTCATTGTGTCCATAGCATGAAATTCTTTAAAGTTCGGTCAGGGAAGCGGCGAGAGGCGGCAAGCCGCAGCCGGCGTCCCTATGAGGTATAACAAACCAGCGCCCGCAATGTGCGCTCCGCGCCCCGGATTTTCAAGAGACTGATGCCCGGATGTCAGTTTTTTTGTTTATATTTGCAGATGCCGGGATGTTTTGGATGATGTTTTTCCTGACATCAGACATAACCCACCGGTTGCCTAACTAAAATAAGAGATTATGACAAAAAGCCAGTTGGATTATATAACTTGTGTAATTGGAGCATTAGCTCTGATGACAGGCACGTCATGTTCGCAGATATATAAAAAGTTGCAGACCGCCGGAATAATCAAAGATTATCTGGTGTCGGCATACGATGTATTGCATACCTTCAGTCTGGAATATGTTGCGGAAGACGTAATTCAACTTATGAAAAAGAAGGGGTATGACTTATGTTAGCATATCATTCTTCTGATCAGTGTTTTACTAAGCCGGATGTACTGCATTCGTATGATGAGCAATGGCTTGACTTTGTATGCAGTTGTCGGAAGGGAAACGGTCTATAATAACATCAGTATACTTAAGTGTCCAAAGCGGTTAACAGGTAGCGAGGCATAGCCGACGCTGACTTGTGCGTTAGAACCCATTGTGTCTTTCAACCGCTCCGCGGTTATCGCTCCTTCCCGCTGCCTGTGCGCGGATACACACCCACTCTGCCACAAGGCTCATTAAGAAATACCTTAACTATTTTGGGAGACATACATATAGTTGTTTATTTGAGGGAAAAGGTTAGTGCCTTCGGCATGTTGCCCGAGTGAACCGCCTGCGGCAGCTCGCCAAAGAAGAAAAGTAGAAGCAACGGCAAAACAGCGAGCCTGAAAGAGGAGTTGCCTAATGGCTCGTTGCCAACGCCCTCTCCCTTGATTGGGCATATCCTCAATTCCCGGCAGGGGAGCCGTAAACCGTAGAAGAGAAAGATAAAAAGAATGTTTTTCAACATAAAAGATTTCAAATTTCAAAAATTCTTTCTAACTTTGCAAGTGCAGACCGCCTCGCAGAAGCCCCGGTCTGGGGTTAAGCGGAGTGGGATGTAATAAAAATACATAGAAAGCGTTTATCCGCGCTGATTCTTGACAGTCTGAAATTCTCGCAAAGTTTCAATCAATAGTCAAGGGTTGAGCAACGGTAGATGCCCGTGGATATGTAATATTTTGCGTCGGTCTTATCTCGTGAGAGATAAGCCGATAGCGCACATTGCATATACAAGCGTGGGCTTCTGCGTTGCCGTCCGACTATTGATAGGCAATGCGAGAAGCCTCAGACTGTAGGACGGCAACAGATACAGATTCCTACGCTTTTTTCGTATAACCTAACTTGCCGAATCCGAGGTGTCTGTCGGCTTAATCACACGATGAGCGATCAAAACAAAAAAGAAGAATTGCAAAGTCGGCGTCAATTCTTCAAGAAAGCCGCAAAGGCTGCGCTTCCAATTCTTGGCGCAATCGTCGCAAGCAATGTTCCACTACTTTCTAACGCAACTGAAACAGAAAACGGTTGTTCATATGGCTGTACGTATGGCTGTTCTGGATCTTGTGGCCGGGCATGCTCATATGGATGCCAAAACAGCTGTGCAGGGTCATGTGATGGTGCTTGTAAGGGGGGGTGTATGGGTTCCTGCAAAGGAAGTTGTTCAGGTAGTTGCCGTGGATATAGCTACTAATCTTACCAAACAGACAGGACGTTCTTGGCAGCATGGGCTTGCCAAGAACGTTACATTCATAGTCACAAAGGACT
This sequence comes from uncultured Porphyromonadaceae bacterium, assembly GCA_947176605.1. Classification (GTDB taxonomy): domain Bacteria; phylum Bacteroidota; class Bacteroidia; order Bacteroidales; family Muribaculaceae; genus Lepagella. The sequence continues at coordinate 11,163 of CAMWRH010000063.1, read as the reverse complement.
GTCAGCTTGCATGTAAATACTGTTATCTTGTTGGTAAAAACGATAAGGAACGGCTCACATGGGAGGTGGCAAAATCCGCCATTGATTATATTCTTTCACGAGAATCAATTTTTACTGAGAGTTCTGTTATCTGGGATTTCATAGGAGGTGAACCGTTTTTGGAGATTGAATTGATTGACAGGATATGCGATTATATCAAGACTGAGATGTATCGACTTAATCATCATTGGTTTAACTCATATCGTTTTTCATTCTCTACAAATGGAATAAATTACGACTCTCCCAAAGTTCAGGAATTTATATCTAAAAACAGGCAGCATTTATCCATCGGCATAACTATTGACGGAACCAAGCGGAAACATGACCTCAATAGAATATGGAAAGGAGATGGTCCAGAACGTGGTAGCTATAATGATGTAGTCAGAAATATACCATTATGGTTACAACAGTTCCCTGACGGTGGAACTAAGGTAACCATCAGTTCCGCAGACATCGCATACATCAAAGAGAGCGTTCTTCATCTTTATGAACTCGGAATTAAGGAGGTCAATATTAATGTAGTGTTTGAAGATGTATGGAAGGAGGGTGATGACGCATTATTTGAACAACAGCTACTTGAGTTGGCTGATGAGATAATTGATAAGGACTATTATTACGGCCATGCTTGTTCGTTTTTTGCAGAATATATAGGGAAACCTTTAGATTCCGTCAAGGATAATGGTAATTGGTGCGGAGCCGGAAGAATGCTCGCTGTTGACGCAGCCGGGAATTTCTATCCCTGCACACGGTTTGCAGCCTACTCTCTTCGGGATAAGAAACCGATTATTATCGGTAATGTGCGGGACGGCATAGACTTCAACAAACTGCGCCCGTTCCTTACACTTGACCGTATAACCCAATCTCCGCAGAAATGCAGAGAGTGTGAGGTGGCATCCGGTTGCGCATGGTGTCAGGGTGAGAACTATGATGCGGCTGATACAGATACCATTTTTCAACGTTCTACCGCAATATGCAAAATGCATAAAGCACGCGTGAGAGCTAACAATTATTATTGGAACAAACTGTTTCGCAAACTTGAAATGGAAGGGAAACGAGATGAGTTTGAATCCAACAGACCCAAACATAATAGTCCGATATGTTGAAATATCTCACCGTACTTCTTGATGATACTTCTGTTTCTTTCTGTCATTACTCAGAAAGAAACAGAATCAATCCAATCACTTTGGATTATTTGAGAAAAGCAGTGCGCTTTGCAATGCTTGAGAATCTGAATGTGCAGTTTGTCTGGCCTGCACACCAATTGCCAGAAGAATACAAAGATGTGATTGCATCCATTGACCACACTAATATTGCACCTCTTTCTCTGACAGAGGATGCTGATATTACGGTTTTATCTATGACTGAGTTTCATCAATGTCCGGATAATGCCAATGTGGTTGCGAGGATTACTCTTCAGGAGTTGATTGAAGGAGCAGATATTCTTGCCTCGCTCTTCTCGAAGGCGAATAGGGTGAATATCGTCATTACCAATCCTGATGATTTCCATGATAATGATATTGAGGCATATCGTTCGGCATTGACCAAACTGTCGGAAACCATTTATAATGAATGGGCCTCCGGTCATGATATTCAGGTAAATCTTCTTACCGACCGCATGCTGTTGACGGAGATGAACAACTGTAATGCAGGTCATGAAAGTATCACGTTGGCACCTGATGGGAGATTCTATGCATGTCCTGCTTTCTACTATGGCAATGACAAATGCTTAGGCTCAATTGATGAGGAACTTGATATAAAGAACCAACAACTTTTCAGCCTTGACTATTCTCCAATATGCCGCAAATGTGATGCATGGCACTGTCGCCGCTGTGTTTGGTTAAATAAGAAGTATACGTTTGAAGTCAATACACCAGGGCACGAGCAATGTGTCATGTCGCATATAGAGCGACAAGTCGCGCGAGAGTTGAGTCTTAGGATTAAAAATCTTCATGGATTCACCCCTGGAGAAGAAATCAAGGAACTTGATTATCTGGATCCTTTTGATATTTTACAAAAATAAATCAACTATGAGAAAAGAAGTTGGTCGCGTGACAACTGAAGAACGCGATGAAATACAAACTCTATTTGAACGAAAGAATGGTCTGAATGAACTGGCCAAAATTCTGACACCCGATAATAACGAGTTATATGAAAAACTCGTGATGGATCTGGGGGAAACAGAAACAAAATTCCAGAACTGGTGGAATTCAATGGCTTCCAAATATAACTGGGAATCCACCCCAGAGGGACATTGGGAGATTGATTTTAATGATTGTGTAATCTATTTAGTGACACCTGTATGATATTGTGTATGATTGGAGCAACGGAGATTATTCTTATCTCCGGTGTGATTCTTCTAATATTCGGAGGAAAAAAGCTGCCTGAACTCATGAAAGGTATGGGTAAAGGTGTAAAGAGCTTCAAAGAGGGAATGAATGAACCGACTGAAGAGGAAATGAATCGCCGAATAGAGGAAGAGATTCAGCGACGGGCCGATGCGGAAGCTGCCCGTATATCACAGGAAGAACGAAATAACAATCCTGTCAATGAATGATAGCCAAACCTCCAGTGGACTTATGACTTTTGAAGGGCATCTTGAGATTTTACGCAAGATGCTCTTCCACATTCTTATAGTAGTACTGTTTCTATCAGGAGTAGTATTTTGTTTTAAAAGCCAGACATTTGAGATTCTATTGGCTCCAAGAAATTCTGACTTTTATACTTTTCGATTAATTGAGAAGTGGATGTGCTCATTAGGTTGGAATTATCATTTCTCTTTCTCAGACACACCCCTGATCAGTACCGAGCTATCGGCACAGTTTATGACTCATGTTACTGTAGCCTGTATTCTGGGGGTACTGCTGGCCTCACCATACATTTTATATAAATTATTTGTTTTTATTACTCCGGCTCTATATGATAATGAAAAGAAGTATTCGGTATTGATAGCCATTATAATCTACGGACTATTTATAATAGGTCTCCTAATGACCTATTACATACTCTTCCCTATTTCATTTCAATTCTTATCTTCATATCAGGTGGATGAGTCAGTGCATAATACAATTACTCTTGATTCATATGTCACGACATTCACGACTTTAGCTTTTATTATGGGGATTGTATTCCAACTTCCTGTAATAGCATTTGTCGCCGGTAAAATGGACTTGATTGATGCTGCATTATTAAGAAAGTATAGGCCATATGCATTAATCCTGATTATGATAATTGCAGCAATTATAACGCCGCCGGATATCTTTACACTTGTTTTGGTTACGATTCCAATCTACCTGCTCTACGAAATCTGCATACTTATTCTGAGACGGATTGGGAATAATCACATGTAATAAGGCATCGGATATGGCACAGACAAGACAGTTTTTTGACCCTGCAAAGTTGCCGGTCGTCTATCATCCAGACGAAACCCTTGATGAAAAATTACAGGAGATGAGAATGGGTGTGGAGGAATTTGCCACGAGGGTTCCCAAACCCGAAAAGGCTGTTATTGCGGTCTTGAAAGGGAAGAGTTCCATAACTCCGGGTATGGCTGTGGCATTTGAAATGGTAACCAAAATACCTGCGCACATGTGGTTGCGCCATCAAAAGAGATATGATGAGTTCCTGGCACGCAGGAAGAGGGAGAAATCGCTCTAAGAGGGGAGGCGGCAGGCAAAATGTTTCCTTATGATGAAATCTCAAGTCTCTGTTGGTTTTCAGGGATAAGTGATGCTCATCGGGTGGGTAAACAAAGACCCGGAAAAACAAAAGGAAGCTGACGAATTTGCGGCTTTGTGGATGAACAAGTGATGTCACTTCCGATATTTTGTCGGGATTTATGGTGATGGTTTGGGTGGGTTTCGTTAAATTTGCATTTTGGGCCGGAGATGTGTTTCCCCGGTTCGGTTGATCAATGACTTAACACCCCCAGACGTAGCTTATGAACGAACATGTTTCTGCCGAGATTGACAGCCGTGTGACCCGCGACACGGAGTCCCCACACTTTGATGAGATGCGCCGCAGGGCGCTTGAAATGCTTGAACGAGTGTACGGCTATTCCGCTTTCCGCCCGGGACAGTGGGAGGTGGTGCGCTCGGTGCTGCAGGGGCGCGACTCGGTGGTGCTGATGCCTACGGGGGGAGGAAAGTCGATCTGCTTCCAGATGGCGGCGCTCCTTATGGAGGGGTGCTGCATCGTGGTGTCGCCACTGATCGCGCTGATGAACGACCAGGTGGCCGCCCTGCAGGCCAACGGCGTGGCGGCGGCAACAATCAATTCGTTCAATTATGAATCCGACAACCGCCGGATGTATACCCTCGCAGCCGAGGGACGGCTGAAACTGCTGTATATGTCGCCGGAGAGGCTGCTGGCTGACATCGATGTGATACGGAGATTGGTGAAGGTGTCGTTTGTGGCTGTGGATGAGGCGCATTGCATATCGCAGTGGGGACATGATTTCCGCCCCGTATATACTTCGCTGGTGAAGATAAAGGAGGCGTGGCCGGATATCCCGGTGATGGCGCTTACCGCTACGGCCGACCGGCTGACGCGTGAGGACATAGCCCGCGCACTGTCGCTGCGTGAGCCGTATATGCATATCGGGTCGTTTGACCGCCCCAACCTGTCGCTGCGCGTTATCCAGGGGAGTACGGCGGCGCAGCGGGTGGCCGTGATATCGGGACTTATCGAACGCTACGGCATGGACTGCGGCATCGTGTATTGCCTGAGCCGAAAGAAGACGGAGGCAATGGCCCGTAAACTCTCGGAGGCGGGATTCAGGGTAGGGTGCTATCATGCGGGTATGGAGGCGGCTGAGCGTGAAAGGGTGCAGCGGGAGTTTGTGGAGGGGCGTTATCAGGCCATCTGCGCTACGGTGGCCTTCGGGATGGGTATCGACAAGAGCAATATCCGCTGGGTGGTGCACAACAATATCCCCGGCAATATCGAAAGCTATTATCAGGAAATAGGGCGTGCCGGACGCGACGGGATGCCGGCCGAGACGATACTCTTCTATTCATATGCCGACATAATGACGCGCATGAATTTCGTGGATGAATCGGGCCAGCAGGAAATCAACCGCAGCAAACTGACCTTCATGCAGCGCTATGCAGAGGCTGACGTGTGCCGCCGCCGTATATTGCTGAGTTACTTCAGCGAGGAGATGACGTGCGACTGCGGCAATTGCGACAATTGCCGCTCGCCGCGACAGCGGTTTGACGGTTCGGTGCTGGTGCAGAAGGCGCTTAGCGCCGTAATACGCACGCGCTCGGCCGAACCGGCCGGGCGTATAATCGAGATACTGCGCGGCAGCCGCAATCAGTATATCCTGTCGAAGGGTTACGACAGGTTGCCGACGTTCGGTGTCGGCTCCGACCTGAGTTCGCCCGAATGGCATGCCTATATCCTTCAGATGATACAGCTCGGGATGCTGGAGGTGGCATATGAGGAGAATTTCCATCTGCGTGCCACGCCGCTGGGTATGAAGGTGCTGCGAGGGGAGCAGCAGGGTGTGCTGGCACGCCATGTGGCTCCGGCCTATGCCGCGGCTCCGTACCGGGCTCAGAAGCGCAAGGAACCCGCCGTGGAGGCCGAACAGCTGTCGCCCGACGAGGCTTTGCTCCGCGACCTGAAGGAATTACGCGTCACTCTGGCCGCGCAGCGGAAGGGGATGGCCGATTATATGATACTGTCGGATGTCACGATCGCACGTATCGTGGAGCAGAAACCGATGGATGTGGCCGCCCTTGCCCGGATCGAGGGGATGGGGATGGCGCGTCTGGCGGAGTACTATGCGCAGGTACTGGCCCTGGTGTGCAAGTGTGTCACCGGGTCGCGGCGTATCCCGCGTCGGCAGAGCGATCTGCTGAGCCGCACGATGTATGAGCATGGCATGTCGGTGCATGAGATTGCGGCGATGCGCCGGCTCAGGCCCGGGACGGTGCTGTCGCATCTGTTGGGGTATGCAGCCGATGGGTTTGAGTTTGACTGCGGAACGGTATTGTCGCCGCTGCGTTTCATTGCAGTGGAGTGTATGGTTGAGGATTATCAGCGTCTGCTGCAGGATATGCCGCTCCCGCAGCCGGAGGTCGGCGCAGGGGAGGACCCTTCGGCTTCGGAGGATAATGCCACACGGTTTGCCCGACTTGCCGAGATGCGCACCCGGCTTCAGACGGAGTATGGGGTCACGGACGAGGAATACGGCTTCTACCGCTCGATAGAGCGTCTATATACGGTAGAGGATGGCCGGTATGTCATGAAGCCCGCCGAGGTATCGGAACCCGTCACTTCCTACGGAGCGGCCCCTGAGGAAGATGTCGACAGCTATCCCTACGATTCCGTCTTTGACCCGCATGACCCGGATGACGGATTATTCTGAGCATCCTAAGATCCTTTCCGGAATTGAGCCATCACTTTACCGAAAAGAGTGACGTTGCCGGGACGCATCGGGACGCATTGGGACATAACGAACTGCCGGTGCTCAAATACCGGTCTGTCGGAGTGGATGATGCCACTCAATAAAACGGGTGCGGCCAACGTATAATTAATGTATAAATCCCATCTCCGTAACGCCCGATGAAGATAAGCGCAAAATATGACTCGCTCCCGGTGGCTGCGATAGCCGACGCCGCAATCGAAGCTCTCGAAGAGAAGCCCCGTCTGGTGGTGACCGCCCCTCCGGGTGCCGGTAAATCCACACTGCTGCCACTCGCACTGCTGGAGGGGTTGCCGGAGGGGAAGATCCTTATGCTTGAGCCGCGACGTCTGGCCGCGCGGCAGGTGGCATCACGCATGGCCGCTATGCTTGGCCAAGCGGTGGGTGAGACCGTAGGTTACCGTGTGCGCTTCGACACGCGCATATCCTCGCGTACCCGTATCGAGGTCATTACGGAGGGTATCTTCGAACGTTTGCTCGTCGACGACCCGACCCTCGACGGTGTGGCTGCCGTAATTTTCGATGAGTTTCATGAGCGTAGCCTCTCTTCCGACACTGCCCTGGCACTTACTCTGGAGGCGCAGGATGTGATACGCCCGGATCTGCGGCTCATCATCATGTCGGCCACGATTGATGCCGAAGGGCTTTGCGCCGGTATCGATGCCGCCCATCTGCATAGCGAAGGGCGGATGCATCCGGTGGAGATTGTATATGGTTCTGATTTCGAGCCGCATGAATGTGCCACGGTTGTGGCCCGCGCCATCGTCCGCGCACATCGTGAACAGAAGGGTGATATCCTTGCCTTCCTGCCCGGTCAAGGGGAAATAGCCCGGTGCGCCGCACTTTTGGGCGATTCGCTGCCCGACACCGAGATCCTTCCGCTCTACGGGATGCTTCCGCCGGAGAAGCAGCGCAGGGTGCTGTCGCCCCCTCTTCCGGGGCACAGGCGGGTGGTGCTCGCCACGCCGGTGGCCGAGACTTCCCTAACCATCGAGGGGGTGGACTGTGTGGTCGATTCGGGACTATGCCGCACGCTGCGTTTCGACCCGTCGAGCGGATTGAGCCGCCTCGTCACGGTGCCCGTGTCGCTCGATATGGCCACTCAGCGTGCCGGACGGGCCGGGCGTCTGTGTCCGGGTATCTGTTACCGTCTGTGGTCGCGGGCTGCGGAACACCGCATGGCGCAATGCCGCCAACCGGAGATACTCTCCGCCGATCTTGCCCCTACGCTGCTGTCGGTAGCCGCCTGGGGTGAGAGCGATCCCCGGCGTCTCCCCTGGATTACACCACCTCCGGCAGGTCATTGGTCGCAGGCTGCCGCCATACTCCATGACCTGGGCGCAATCGACTCTACGGGACGCATCACTTCCGCAGGCCGACGCCTGGCGGCACTCCCATGCCATCCGCGAATAGCCAGAATGTTGACCGAGGCTGACTCTCCGCTGCTCGCCTGCGACATAGCGGCATTGCTGGAGGAGAAGGATCCGCTCGACAATCCGGCCGATGCCGACATCGACTCACGCATCGATATGCTCCGAAGGAAACGGAATGGCAACCTCTCCGGACGCTGGCAACGCATAGCCGACATTTCCGCGCAATACAGGCGCATGACGGGATGCGACGCATCCCGTGGTGCATCTTCGGCACAAGGGGATGCCGGATCCCTGATAGCGCTCGCATATCCGGAACGCATAGCGATGCGCACCGCCGACGGACGCTATCGGCTGGCCACGGGTGAGTATGTGACCATCGATGAGCATGACCCGCTCTCAAAACATGAGTTGCTCGCAGTCGCATCAGCCTCTAAACGGATCTTTCTGGCGGCTCCGATCGACAGGGAGGGTGCTGCCGTGGCAGGTCATTGGGTGGAGAATGTGGGGTGGGACAGCCGCAATGGCCGCGCCGTGGCACGTGCCGAACTCCGTGTGGGTGCTCTCGTCATCGAGTCGCGTCAGCTTGACGGCGCACGCCGTCAGGCAATCATCGAGGCCATCTGCCGCGCAGTGCCGAAACATGGTCTGACAATGTTTGATTTCAACGATGATGTGCAGCAGCTTCAGATACGTGTGGCCACCGTGGCCGACTGGCATCCGGAACTGAATCTTCCCCCTGTCGACACAGATACTCTTCTGGCCACGGCAGCCGAATGGCTCCCCCTTTATATTGCGGATGCCTCGACTGTGCAGGAGCTCCGCAAAATCGACATCCGCACCGTAATCCAAGGTATAATCGGCTTTGAAGCCTATCAGACTGTAGAGCGGCTCGCACCATCCCATTTCCGACTGCCGGGCGGACGCAACGCCCGCATCGACTACCGCCGTGGAGCGGCCGCCCCTATTGTCAAGGCCCGCCTGCAGGACTGCTTCGGCCTGCACCACACGCCGCGCCTTGACGACGGCCGACGCCCGGTGCTCATGGAACTCCTCTCGCCCGGCTACAAACCCGTGCAACTCACTCAGGACATGGAAGGTTTCTGGCGCACCACCTACTTTGAAGTCCGCAAAGAGCTCCGCCGCCGCTATCCCAAACATCCCTGGCCCGACAATTTGGAGTAACCCGTATTCTCCCCGCCCCGACAATCCGGAGTAACCCTCCTCCGAGAAGATAGCCGACGAAATCGCCGTCATGTCCAGGAAAGAGAACGATATGTGGTGAAAATTAGCGCCACTCCAAAAAAATCGGTCAGTTGACCATATTTTTGGAGTAAATGTTTGGTGGTCAAAATTAAACGGCGCAAAAGAAGAAGTATTCTGACCGACTTCGTTATGTATATTGGCAAAAACTCCAACGGACAGTTGGAGTTTTAAGGTCGCCTGATATTTGCTTTTGCTCAGCCATACATAGACAGGTTTAGTTCATCGGGCATATATAGTGCCCAAACCAAACTAATATGACTTTCAGATGTCACGACGGTGCCAAATGTGTAAAAATACATGCGATTTGGCACGCTGATGTAAATAGACATAGGCACGCAAACTCCACGAGAGTGCCAAATCGCTAAATTTAGACCCACATTTGGCACCCTCGTGGATTTTTATTAAATTTGTAGCCTAATACAAATTCTATGATAGGAAGAAAACAAGAAATAGAACTGTTAGAGCAAGCATATCATTCTAACCGATCAGAGTTTATTGCCATCTACGGTCGCCGCCGAGTCGGCAAGACATTTCTTGTAAGGCAATTATTTGCAGATAAATTTGCCTTTACATATTCAGGAATGCCAAATGTCTCGACAAAGGTTCAGCTATATAATTTTTATAGAGAACTACAAGCGCAGGGTTGCAAGGTTCATTCTGCGCCAAAAAATTGGACTGATGCGTTTTTTATGTTAAGGGAGCTTGTGGCTTCTAAACCGGAAGGCAAGAAAGTCATATTTCTTGACGAATTGCCTTGGCTGGATAGTCGTCAGTCAAGTTTTCTTCCTGCATTTGAAAATTTCTGGAATGCGTGGGCATCTGCACGAAACGATATCCTTCTGATAATATGTGGCTCTGCTACATCATGGATTGTGAAGAAAATTCTTCATAATAGAGGGGGGCTGCATAACCGGCTAACGAATCAAATTTGCCTTCAGCCTTTTAATCTGAAAGAGTGCGAGGACTACGTAAAAGAAATGAATTTGCCATTAGAGCGCCAGCAGGTAATCGAGGGATATATGGTATTTGGTGGAATCCCCTTTTATTGGTCGCTTCTTGAACGGAACAAGAGTCTCACGCAGAATATTGACTTACTATTCTTTGGAAGGAATGCGAAGTTGAAAGATGAATTTCAGGAACTCTATAGGTCATTGTTTACCAATCCGGAAGTTTATGTTGAGATAATAAAGGCTCTTGGAACTAAAAAAGTAGGCATGACGAGAGACGAAATTATCAGTTCCGCAGAACTTGATAGCGGAGGGAAATTGACCGGTTATCTTGAAGATTTGGAAAACTGTGGCTTTATCCGCCGTTATCAGGCTATTGGATCTAAGACAAAAAATGCACTGTATCAGTTAGTCGATAATTTCACGTTATTCTATTTCCGTTTTATGGATGGAAAGAATATTACGGATACAAATTACTGGTCTAAGATTCAGACTGCGGCAATATATCACAACTGGTGTGGACTTGCTTTTGAGCGCGTATGCCTCTTACACTCAGAGCAGATAAAGAAGGCTCTTGGTATAAACGGAGTTATCACTAACGAATACTCATGGCGCACCGTTGCCACTGACGAACATCCCGGAGCGCAGATAGACTTGCTGATAGACCGCAGTGACAAAGCAATAAATCTCTGTGAGATAAAATATTCCGACGGACCATATACCATTGACAAGAAATATATGGAGAACCTGCGCAACAAGGCAGCCCTGTTCCGGCACCTGACGAAGATCCGCAAAGGAATCGCCCTGACAATGATTACAAGTTCCGGCCTTGTGAAGAACTCCTATTCGATGAACAACATACATTCCCAGGTAACAGCCGATGACTTGTTTGTGGACGCATAAATCAACAATTTTCTTTTGCCCAGCTATATATACATCGGTTTGGTTTATCGGACATATATATAGCCCGAACCAAACTAATCTGACTCCTAATATCCATGACGGTGCCAATTGAAAATCGGCGAGTTTCCTATAAAATCAATAATGACGAGCCAACACTGGTGTCTCTTAAAAACTGTTAATAAGAAATTGTTAAACTCTGTGTTCATAT
>CAMWRH010000062.1 GCA_947176605.1 uncultured Porphyromonadaceae bacterium | reverse complement strand
CGCTTGAAAATTAAATGTTTAACAGCATAAATTCAATTTTTGTCATCTACTAAATAAATAATTATCAATCAGTCTTTGACTTAGGATGCAGATCTGATTGTTTGGCCTGAGGTATTTCAAGCGCTCGATGGCTTCATGACGCGTAATGAACCCTGTCATATAAAGGTCAATGGTATCGACCACACGGTCATCCGCCACACCACCCTCAATATAATCGTATTTATTCCAGAAATCATGCCCTGTCCGGTTGCCGACAATAAAGTCAAGCCATTCGTCATTGTATTCCGGAAAGATAAGGGTACGGCATTCGCCGTCAGCAAGAAGGTCCTGCTGTCGGAGGAGATATTTGTTGACGACAGGTTCCATTTTATATTGGTTGGAACGACGGATGGCCCAGTTTACGGCCTGGTCGTAAATATCAGTCATATAAAACCCGGGTCCGAAGTCAAGTTGGGTGCGTCCATGCTTTGTGTCTGGTTTGCGAATATGTTCTACACCAGCGTGATATACTTCAATAATTCCACTCATGATAAGTTGTTTTTATCCTGCTTTTCTTCCCATAGCCGTAAGGTATGGATTACATCATCAGTGATGTTTTTTCTGCTTTCAAGATGCAGCACATCATAACATTTGATTATGTAATCATCAATCAGACCGACTTTGTCCATCCGGTCAAAAACCTCCTTATAGTCGCAATCCAGAGCTTGGGCAGCCCATTCGATGCATGATGATGCAAACATCATCACCCGTTGCTCTTCGGTGATAAGTATTCTTTCTGGAGCCATACACTACACATTTCAATTTGATTGCCATCATCCTGAATGGCGGATTTTTCAAAGTTACAAAGATTTTTCTGAAATAACAATCCGGCAACCGCATTTTCCTATCAGCACAATCGGGATAAATCGGTCGGAAAATTTGCAATACAGGGTGAAATCACCTATATTTGCATTTATGCCAACACTTTCAGTATCCATACCGCAGGATTTCGCCCGGAGCCTGGCCGCCATCCCCGGTCTTGATTCGCAGGCACTGCTTGCAGCACTCGACACGCCGCCGAGTGTGTCGCTGCGCCTTAACCGCCGCAAGTCGCATCCGGCATTGTCAGACTCCCTTTACGCCGAAGGGAGCGAAGGGGTGGAATGGTGTGCCGATGGCCGCTATCTGCCGCAGCGCCCCGTGTTTACGCTCAATCCTCTGCTTCATGCCGGAGCCTTCTACGTGCAGGATGCCTCATCGATGATATATCAGCAGATTGTGGAGCACATATGTGGCCGTATCGAAGCCGAGCGCGGACACAGCGTGCCCGTATCGCTGCTTGATTTCTGCGCCGCCCCCGGCGGGAAGACCACCGCCATGATAAATGCCGTGCCCGACGGATCGGTAGTGACGGCCAACGAATACGTGGCCACCCGTGGAAAGATACTGCGGGAGAATCTTGAGAAATGGGGCTATCCGTACGTTATCACCACCGGAAGCGCAGCCTCCGATTACGCCGCTCTGCCCGAGATATTCGACATCATCGCCATAGATGCCCCCTGTTCGGGAGAAGGGATGATGCGCAAGGATGAAGAGGCACGCCGGCAATGGAGCGACCGGCTTGTGGAGGAATGCGCCGCACTGCAGCGCGGGATACTGCGCGATGTGACCCCGACATTGCGCCCCGGCGGATGGCTGATTTACAGCACCTGCACCTTCAACATGGCCGAAGACGAAGAAAATGCCCGCTTCATCCGCGAAGAGCTGGGGCTCATACCCGTCACTCCGGCTGAAATCGGCCTCACAGGAATAGACTCGGCCTCACCGGCACTGGCCGCCGACGTGGCCGGATTGCGCTTCATGCAGCATCTTACCCGGGGCGAAGGACTCTTCGTAAGCATATTCCGCCGCGAAGGGGAACTGACACCGATGCTTGAGAGTGCTGATGCCGATTTCAGCATACCGGGAGCCGGTGGTTCGGCCAAACGGAAATCCCGCGAGAAAGGGCGCAGCGGCAAGGGTGGCGACGGCAGTGTGCCCGAAGAGTCGCTTAAGCGTCTGCAAAACCTCATGAAGCCCGGCCTGGAGATGCAGACCGTGTGCGGCAACGCAGGGATGATAAGCATGTATCCCCGCCAGTGCCTCCCGCTGCTGCGGCATCTGCAGGGAGCCGGAGTGCGCGTCACCGCAGCCGGACTTCCGGCCGGTGAGGTAAAGGGGGGCGATGTGGTGCCGGATTCGCGCATAGTGCTCTCGGGAGCCTGCCGCGACGACGCCTTCCCCTCGGTAGAACTCCCGGAGCAGGATGCATTGCGCTACCTGCGGCGCGAGGCCTTCCCCCTCCCCGAGGGGACACCCCGTGGAATGGTGAGGGTATGCTATCTCGGACTCCCTCTGGGACTTATGAAAAATCTTGGCTCCCGGGCCAATAACCTGTATCCTTCGGCATGGAGGATAAAAATCTGACCGACAATGGAAAATACAGACCTGACCGATATCGGATGCGGCATGGCTGACACTTCATCCGGCGACAGCGCAGGGGTGAAGGAAGCTCCCGAACTGTGGGACGACCGCACCCGCACATTGCTGGGCGACGAAGGAGTGGCCCGGCTCGCAGCAGCCCGTGTGCTGGTGGTGGGAGTGGGTGGAGTAGGGGGATACGCCGCCGAGATGCTGGCACGCGCCGGAGTAGGACATCTCACGCTTATAGATGCCGATGATGTGGCCCCGTCCAACATCAACCGCCAGCTTATAGCGTTGCACTCCACCATAGGCCAACCGAAAACCGAACTGTTCGGCCACCGCTTCCGGGATATAAATCCTGCCGTCCGGGTCGACGGACGCCGGGAATTCCTTACCCCCGAAATGGTGGACACCCTGCTCGACGAAGGATTCGACTACGTGATAGACGCCATCGACACTGTGGCACCCAAAGTATCGCTCATAGCCGGATGCATGAGGCGCGGAGTGCGTGTGATATCATCAATGGGAGCCGGAGGAAGGGTAGACCCCTCGAAAGTGGAGTATGCCGACCTCTGGGATACCGTCGAAGACGGACTGGCACGCGCCGTGCGTCAGCGGCTCAAACGGCTTGGCCTGCGCCGCCGGCTTCAGGTCGTGTCAAGCCGCGAGGCGCCGCACCGCCACGCCGTAATCGACCTTGACCTGCGCAACAAACGCTCTTCCTACGGCACCCTGGCCACCATCCCCGCCATCTTCGGCATAATGCTGGCGGCCCGCGTAATCAATCATATCGCCGGAGTGGAATAACCGTGTAACGACACATACACACACACACATCAGATCATGATAGAATTAAACAGCATATACAAGTCATACGGCACACTGTCGGTGCTCCAGGGGGTGTCTCTGTCGGTAGGACGCGGAGAAATCGTGGCCATAGTCGGGCCATCGGGAGCCGGAAAGACCACCCTTCTGCAGATAGCCGGATCGCTCGACCGTCCCGACAGCGGATCGGTAATCTACGACGGTGTGGATATCACTACGCTGAAAGAGAAGAAACTGGCCGAGTTCCGCAACCGCAACATAGGGTTCATATTCCAGTTTCACGAACTTCTGCCTGAGTTTACGGCCCTTGAAAACGTGGCCATCCCCGGACTGATAGCCGGTCGCCCACGCCGGGAAGTGAATGAAGAAGCGACCAACCTGCTCGGGCTGCTCGGACTTGCCGACCGCCTGAAGCACCGCCCCTCCGAGCTGTCGGGCGGAGAGAAGCAGCGCGTAGCGATAGCCAGGGCACTCATCAACAGTCCGCGCATCGTACTGGCCGACGAACCCACCGGATCACTCGACTCCCGCAACCGCGAAGAGATACACCGCATCATCTCCGACCTGTGCGCCACCCGCGGCCAGACCTTCCTCATCGTGACCCACGACCCGACACTCGCCTCCATAGCCCACCGGGTGGTAAGCATGGAAGACGGGCGCATATCCTCCATATCCCATAATCTGCCCTGATCCGGCATATGCGACATCCATTACGCCACATCCCGGACACACGTATACACGCACAGATACACGATACGGTCATAATTCCATCAGCATGCTGCAGAATTACATCATGTTGATGGAATTAATCCTTTTTAAGCGGCTAAAATCTACATAAAAGTCGTATAATTCACTCATAATGATTTTATTGTAAGAGTCGGCGCTCATCTATATTAACAAACGTTTCCGATTGTTTGCGTTTCTTTGGAATTGTTGGCAGGATTCCCTATCTTTGCCACATGGCATCACGTATTTACGACTGAAGCTATCTATTTTTTAACCATCAGTGCGCCCACACTGACCCTAACATCACAAGCTATGAGAAGCAGGTTGCATCTTTACACTCTCGGTGCTCTTTTGATTACCGCTGCAGGAGGAGCGATGGCATATGCCGCTCTTTCCGCTCCGGCTCCCGTGGCCGCGACATCTGCCGAATCACAACAACTCAAGCCATTGGCCCCGCAGGTGCAAGCCGAATTCCGGATCGATCCCACAGCCGGATGCGGAATAGTCCACATTGAGCTAACCGCCCCGTCGGCCGGGCGCGACAACAACTGGACAGACTACCCGATCGAATATGTGGAGCAGCTCGTACTCTGCCGCTCCAAAGGGTATGAAAGTGAAGTCGTGGTCAAAGTCTGGAATAATATCGATGCCGGTGCAAAGATAGAATACGATGATGTATCTTCCCTTGATGCCGGCGAAGAATATACCTATTCGGCCAAGGCGGTGCTTCGCGGCACAGAGGGTTTCTCAGGCTATGCATACGTCACCTATGGCATAAATCCGATACAGCCCGACACACCGCGACTGGAGTCGGACGAAGGAAAGGCACCCGTGAAGATCGGCTTCAGCTGTCCGGAGGCACTGTGCGGCTCCTACTGGGATCCGAAGCCGTTTCCCGAAGGAGTGGCATATTCAGAGATACGCCTGACGCGACTGAACGGCACCGACGAGACGGTGCTCTTCACCGAGACCGACCCCCGACCCGGCATGGCATGGGAATACGAAGACGTGGATGCCCGGGAGGGGACGAATACATACTGCGTGCGCACATACACACCCTACGGACACAGCGACTACGCCTATGCGTCGATATTCCTCGGCGCCGACTATCCCGGACGCGTCACCAATGTGACCGCCACCGATACCGGAGGCACAATCACAGTGACATGGGACGCCCCGACGCAGGGATTCAACGGCGGATATCTGGACCCCGCAAGTCTGTACTACAAAATCTACCGTCTTGACAATGATTACGGGCGCGACCCGGTGCTTCTGGCCGATGATGTAAGGGAATGCCGTTATGTCGACCGCCTCAACGGTCTGGAATCCGAACAGATGGTCTACTACCGCATCTATCCCTGCAATGATGTGGAAGCGCCCGAAAATACGTATAATTACGGCGACTCGCGCACCGGAATCCTGGCCGGTCCTCCGGCTCCGCTTCCATTCGCGGAATCATTCAATTCCGGTTCGAAATGGAATAAGGTGACCGACAATTCATGGGAAGAAGACTTCGACTACTACGCATTCTCAAGCCACTATGTGCGCAATGACGTGGATGTGAACACTGAAGAAGGGTCATATACGCTGACCGAGGGTACCGGCGGCGCCGGCAATGAGGATACCGGAGCTGATGCCTTTTATTATGTCGCATCCGGATCCTACAGCAGTTCGACCGATCCGGGATACCTCACCTCCGGAAATCTGACTCTTGCCGATGCCGTCAATCCGGTGCTTTCGTTATACTATATCCCGGTAGCCGGATCCTGCGCAGAGCTTGAAGTGCAGATGTCGACAGGAGAGGCCGATGAGGAGGGGATGCCCGTATTCGTCGCAGGAGGCACCCTGAAGTTCGGCATGATGCCCGACGGTGAGACCACAGCGTCACCCGGAGCGCCCGAATGGCACCGCATCATGATGCCGCTCGCCGACTTCGCCGGACTGGAGCGCACCAAACTCCGCTTCGCATTCCGTTACACCGAACCCTCGGCAGGGAGGTATCCCATGATAATAGATGCCATTTCGCTTGACGACTATCCCGGAGTGGCGGATCTCAAGGCCGAATATGACCAGGACCGCATTGCCCTCAGCTGGAACCTCCCGGCAAGCGCAGGAGGGAAGGAAGTGAGTTTCGATGTAATGCTTGACGGCGAAGTGATAGCCACAACCGCCGACAGCTCCTATGTATATCAGGATGCCGAGCAAGGGGAGACCTACCGTTTCTCCGTAGCCACACGCTACGCCGACGGCACACCGGCACCCGTGGCTGAGGCCGAGGCGGTAGAGGTGCCGCTCGCATACTTCACCTCCGGCGACTTTACCTACCGTGTCAGCGGAGACGGAGAAGTGACACTCCATTCATTTGACACGGCTGCCACAGATGTGGTGATTCCGGCCACAGTCAGCCACAAGGATACCGAATTCAAGGTAGTGGAACTCTATCCTTCGCTATTCACAGGGCGCCGCCAGCTGCAGAGCGTGGCCATCGAAGCCGAAGTAGAGGAGATTCCGGCAAGTTTCCTGTACGGATGTGTGGCACTCTCTTCGCTCACCTTACCCGAGGGGATACGCACAATCGGCGAGCGGGCCATCTTCGGATGCGTGGCGCTGACAGAGATCGCACTCCCCGAATCGCTTGAGATCATCGAATCGCGTGCGTTTGAGAACTGCCGCGGGCTCACCGCCGTAGCCTTCGGACATAACCTCGCCGAAATCGGAGAGGGCGCATTCTCCGGATGCAGCAGTCTGGCGTTGGTATCGTTTACCACATCCGAACCTCCGGTTGTAGGAGCCGATGCTTTCAAGGGAGTCGATGCCGACTGCGTGGGCGAATGCCCCGAAGCATCCACAGAAGCCTATATGGCCGTAGACAACCTGGCCCCGCTGCACTTCCCCACGGCCGGCATAGCCACGGCCGCAGCGGCAGTCGAAGTGGAATATTACCTCCCCGACGGTACACGCACCGATACTCCGCCGGCAGGAGTGCCCGTAGTGGCACGTTACCGTATGGCCGACGGCAGTGTGAAGACAGTCAAGACAATACGTCGCTGAGCGCGCCACAACCGAACGACTTCCGCGGATACCGACAGGGTATCCGCAGAAGTCACAATATTAACACCCTCTCCCGAAAAAACACCACATCATGAAGAAAATCACGTCACTCCTTGGATGTATACTGATAGGTGCGGCGGCAATCGCAGCACCTGCCCGCCCTCCGGGTGCATCCTTCAGCCCGGCATTAGGGTCGCTTCAATCGGCATTCGGCCCGAAGTCGGTCGTCACATCCCAGCCGCAGAACGCAAGAACAGTGCTTGCCGGAGATGCCATCGGCAATGCGGCCGACGGCACATCATCCACATACACGGCACGTGTGCAGCCACGCAATGCAGGGCGCTTCAACGCCCCGTCAAGTCTGTCGGGAGCATCGCTCTCGGCATGGATGGGTCCCACCGAATCCGAATCTGCCGGCTACTACAGTTTCGGCACCGACGGCTCATACGACATGCTCTGGAGCAACGAACTGGCCCAATACGGCTTCAACCTCACCAACGCATGGCTGCGCCAGGGGCGCCTGTGCGGACTGGCCGTATACAATATCGGCGGCCTGATATTCGGCTATAACTATGTAGAGCTCGATCCCTCCACCGGACGCCCGCTCAAAGAAGAGTCGATCGGCCCGAACAACACGATCGACTTAGGCACCTACTACCATAGCTGCGCCTACGTGCCGGAAGAAGACCGGATCTACGGATATTCGCAGACCGCCGACGGCAAAGGATTCAACTTCTCCTCATCTCCGGCCCAGAAGATTGGCGACCTGAAAGTCATCAGCCAACTGGACGAACTCTCCTCGCGGGCCAACGCATTATGCTACAATCCGGCCGACGGATACCTGTATGGCGTCACATTCAACGGCGACTTCGTGAGAATCAGTCGTGACGGCACACAGACACAGCTCTTCAACCTAGGCATCGAAGGGCTCAAGAACGACAAGAGCGCACTGATATACAGCCCCTACGACGGCTGCTTCATCTACACCCCGATCTATTACTACTACGCCACCCAGCTCTATTACATCTATCCCGAGAGTGGCGAGATGCGCTTCATACGCAATTTCCCGACCGACAATCAGTTCTTCTTCCTGGTCGACAACGCCTTCACCTACGAGCCTACGGCTCCGGCCGCCCCGCAGGAGGTGAGCCGCGACATAGCTCCCGGCGCCACGACCGGCACACTGACACTGCAGCTCCCCTCGGTCAATGCCGACGGCTCTCCCATAGCCGAAGAAGGGATGGAATGGACATATTATCTGGATAATACGCCGGTGGGGACATATCCGGCATATCCCGGACATAAGGTCACCTTCCAGATCGGACCGGTGGAGAGCGGCGAGCATGTGGTACGCGTAAGCTGCAAGGCCGATGGCAAAGAGGGGTATCCCTATGTGCTGCGCGCCTATTTCGGCAACGGTATGCCTATGGAGCCGGAAAATGTGGTGCTCACATCCGACAGGGTGAGCTGGGATGCCGTCGACAAGGCTATCCTCGGCGGTTGGCTGGAACCCGGCAAGATGCGCTATGAGGTATACATCAACGACCGCTTCATCGGCTCCACCGACCAGACCTCGATGGATATCAGCCTTGATCCCACAGTGCCTGTAAGCGCCTACTACGCCTATGTGGCGGCAAGCTGCAACTCGCAGGTGTCGGGGCAGACGCGTTCCAACAAGATAATCTTCGGCGCCCCGTTCGACCTCCCCTATACCGTAGAGCCTACCCAGGAACAGGCCGATCTGACGCAGGTATTCAATCTCGACGGCAGTCCGGAATACGGCATATGGGAATATTGGGAGTCACGCTGGCATGAGCCGGTATTCGCCTCCGGGTGGAACCAGACGCAGGCCGACGACTGGCTTATACTTCCCCCCGTCAACTGCCCCGACCTGAGCCATGCCTACCGCGTGACCCTCGATGCCATATGCGGCGGCATGACGGGCAAGGACGAGCGCTTCGAAGTGTGGTGCGGCAACGCCCCGGATCCCTCTGCGATGAACACGCTGATCATACCCGAGACCAAAGTCACGGAATTCATCACCGAAGGGTGGGAGACGTTCACCAACCTCTTCGTGCCCAAAGAATCCGGCAGCACCTACATCGCCATCCGTGCCGTATCGCCTGCTGAACAGAAGTCGCTCATAGTGCGCCGCATCATAATCGAGGCCACCGACGAGGTGGCCGATGTGGCCGGTGCTCCCGAGGACCTGAGGGTAGAACGCACGGATGATGCCGCCCTGCAGGCCGTGATCTCGTTTAAGACACCGAGT
The DNA here is from genome assembly GCA_947176605.1 of uncultured Porphyromonadaceae bacterium. Taxonomy (GTDB): domain Bacteria; phylum Bacteroidota; class Bacteroidia; order Bacteroidales; family Muribaculaceae; genus Lepagella. Next base: position 5,346 of record CAMWRH010000062.1, on the reverse strand, counting down.
GTCACCATAGCCGGCAACCCGATATCCGGACAGGCCGACATGCAGGTGCATGCCCGCGTCGGCGACCTGCAGACAGCCGCTTCCTGCACTCCCGGCCGGGAGATGACACTAACCGTCGATACCCGTCAGGGAGAGAACCGTATCGAGGTGTATTGCAGCATCGACGGACAGGCCGGCCAGAGTGCCAGCACCTCCGTATTCACCGGCACCATAGTGCCCGACTATGTGGAGAATCTTACAAGCGCCGTGAGCCGCGACAATCTTGGGATCACACTCTGCTGGGATCCTCCGTTGGGCGGGCGTTCCGACCTTGAGGGGTATTACAGCGATGCCGGGATACACTATGTGCTCATGGAGCTGCAGGAAGACCCGGAATATGGTGATGCCGACTGGGTGGAGACCCGGGATCTGGGGAATGTCGCAGAGTTCACCTACACTGTGCCTTCAGGCACTCCGCAGCATGTGAAGTATCTCGGCATAGCCGCCGCCAATGCGGCGGGCACATCTCCGTGTCTGTGGTATGTGGCCCATCTGATAGGCACACCCTATGAGCCTGAAATATCGGAAGATTTCGATGGCGGAGCATATCCGGCGCTGCATTACGGTCCGATAGGAATGCCGTCACCCTCGGCAGACTACAACGGCAGCTGGGCAGTGGCTTATCCCGAAGAAGTGATAGAGGATGCCTGGGATCCTGAAATCCCTTATGCACTCGTGGCCTACGCCACGGAAGATGCCGGTGGCAAGGCACGCCTGACCCTGCCGAAATTCTCGACAGAGGGAGTGGAAAATCCGGCCCTTACACTCCTTCTCTGGAACACAGAACCCTGCGGCACGGTCGAAGTGTTTGCCTCCACCTACGGTGCGCCGCGCTTTGAATATATCCACACCGTCACCTCGATGGACGACGGTTGGCAGCGTATAGTGATTCCGATGCCCGGACTGTATCATGATATGCCCTGGATTCAGATTGCCATAGATGCCATACTTCCCGACTATGACACATTCACCATGCTTGGCGGCTATGCCTTCGGCACAGCGCCTACAGATGGAGTAGGCACACTTCAGTCGCCCGGAGCATTGCTCGTCAGAGGAGGTAAAGGTGAAGTGCTTGTAAATGGCCTTGGCTCAGGCGATGAGATGCTTGAGGTATACTCGATGGATGGCAGGTGCGTGGCCCGCAACCGTGCCGCGTCATCGGAAATGAGAATTGCGCTTCCGGCAGGCATCTACATGGTGCGTTGCGGAGGGCTTGCAGCCAAGGTGACCGTAAGGTGACAGGAAGTCGGATTCAGTCCTCCGGCGCTCCCGGCAGGGGCCATTCCGGCTTGCTTCCGGTAGCCCGGATGGATATGATATACCTCCCTTGATTTTATGAAAATCTCCCCCGGCATCTTCATAATGCCGGGGGAGTCTTTGCTTATAAAAGTTAAAATCTCTCATGTTTTAATACTTATACAGCTATTTTTCACCGTGATACTTTGACGTTAGGATATTTATAACTAACTTTACATCGTGTTTTTCATAGTATTAAATTAAGATTAAGGTTTCGGTCTATCCCTTTGTGAAAAGGGATAGATTTTTTTTATCAGAACATAGGTCGGAACATAGGTATAGGTTGGTATATAGGTCTGTACATAGGGCGGTAGATAGGGGTCAGTACTAATGTCACTAAAATAAGGCGGACAGGCAGCGGGGCGGAGCGATAACCGCTCCGCGGTTAGGGGGGCCATACGGCTCTCCCCGGTTAGGAGATGGAAAACCTAAAACCTAAAGCCTAACGCCTAAAAACCTAAAGCTAATGTCACTAAAATAAGCCACCGGGTGACCCTAATATATGAGCAGATTAACACCGTAAGTAGGCGATATTTCACCTATCGGAGCTATCTGGAATCCTTATTTTAGTGACATTAGGGGTCGGTCCCATTGTAACGGAACCCTGTAATGCGGACGCTTCAGGGCGCAGGTTACATGACGATACCCGGAGGCGGCGTAACCCCGGCTACTACCCGATTTCAATTAGGAGATACTTAAAAATTAGTTAAAAATAGGTAGTCTGCAAGTTTAATGCGGTAATTCACCCATATAATTTTACCGATTTTCGGGTATTTCGGAGGTGTGGAAATAGATGTAATTTTGCAGCCGTAAAACCCAACATCAATTCACTATGACCTATCTGACAACCCGGATGACACGTAGCCTGCGGCATATTTCAGATCGCTTCAGGAGAGGAAAATACATACTGCCGGCGCTGTGTGCGCTTGCTGTCTGCACACCATGTGAGGCGCAGGAGAAAGCCGATACGGCAGGGTGGCGTAAATTCCGGTTTGGAGGATACGGAGAGATGGTGGCAAGTTTCAAGGATTACGGCATCAACCGCTTCCAGAGCGGCGGCTCCACACGTGAGAACCGCGCCACTATCGCAGTGCCCCGCGCCACCCTCGGAATCGACTATAAATTCACGCCCAAATGGATATTCGGCATGGAGATCGAATTCGAGTCCCTCGGCACCGGCACCGCCTACGAAATAGAGAATACCGAAAACGGCGAATATGAGACCGAGATCGAAAAAGGTGGCGAAGTGGCCATCGAGCAGCTTCATATCACACGCCTCATACTGGCGCAGCTCAACGTAAGGGCCGGACACATGGTGCTCCCCGTAGGGCTTATCAATGCCCATCACGAACCGATCAACTTCTTCGGCTCCGTGCGCCCCGAAAGCGAGACATCGCTCATCCCCTCCACCTGGCATGAGACCGGCATTGAGATATTCGGCACATTCGGCAGCCGCGCCGCAGTGTTTGACTACAGCGTCATGGCCGTAGCCGGACTCAACGCCAACGGCATAGACCGTAATACATGGGTGGCCTCAGGCAAACAGGGATTCTTCGAGACCGACAACTTCACCTCACCCGCCTACGTGGGGCGCCTTGACTGGCGCGGCATCCCCGGACTGCGCACCGGAGTGAGCCTCTACTACTGCCACAACACCGGAGCCAACGCCGACAAATCGCAGACCTACAGTGCGCTGGGACGCATCCCGGTGACCATCTTCACATGGGATGCCCAATACCGCCACCGCTACCTCACGGCACGCGCCAACCTCACCTACGGACATATCGGCAACACCGAGGCACTCAACACCAAAAACGGCAGCCTGAGCGGCAAATCACCCTACAGCCGGCTTACTCCGGTGGCCAAAAACGCTCTCAGCTACGGTGCTGAAATAGGGTTCAACCTCCGCAACATCACAGGGTCGCGCCACTGCCCGGTGCTCTATCCCTACGCCCGCTACGAATACTGGAATCCGCAGCGCCGCGTGCAGAAGCCCTGGAGCGCCGACCCGCGCCTTGAGGTAAGCAAATGGAGCGTAGGACTCAACTGGATGGCATTGCCCAACCTCGTGGTAAAAGCCGACTACAACATGCGGCAGATAGGCACAGCCAAACTCTTCGGCAAAGGGCCATACACGAGCGAAAATGAATTCTCCATCGGACTGGCCTACGTGGGATGGTTTGTAAAGAAATGACCCGCAACCCCGCATAATACGTCAGCGACAATCAATCAGATAAAACAATAATCCACTGATAATGAAGAAATTTACCTTTATGGCGGCAGCCTTGTTCTGGGCTGCGGCAGCCACCCTTACATCCTGTAGCGACAACGATGACCCCAACGGAGGAGGCAGCAATAATGACCAGACCGCAGCACTGCTCGACTACTCTGCCGAAAACGCCGACAACTGGCACAATTACTCGGTGCAGGTGGCACGTCTGCTCGCCAACGATGCCGACCGCCTTAACCAGGCATGGACCGTAAGCTACAACGGCGGAGCCGCATTCGCCGACATATTCCGCAACCATTCCGGCAACGGCTACACCTCACCCCTCAACTGTATCGAAGAGATGATCGACGGCTGCGCCGACATAGCCAACGAGGTAGGCACCGCCAAGATAGGCGACCCCTACGACCTCTACAAGGCCGGCCGCACCGAAGAGGCCCTCTACGCAGTGGAGTCATGGTACAGCTGGCACTCGCGCGAGGACTACACCAACAACATCTACTCCATCCGCAACACCTACTTCGGATCGCTCGACGGCACGGTAGCCACAGCCTCAATGGCCTCAAAAGTAGCTGCTGAAAACCCCGCACTCGATACCGATGTGCGCGCCCGCATAGATGCCGCCGCCAAGGCCATCCTCGCAATCCCCCAGCCATTCCGCAACAATATCGACTCCTCCGAGGCCTCAGCCGCAATGACCGCCTGCGCCGAGCTCGACCAGGTGCTCGGCAACGACCTCAAGGCATTCTTCGAGAATCTCGACGCCTCGCACGCGGCCTCCCTGTCGGCGATCGTGACCAACTACGTGGATGCCGTGGTGCTCCCCACCTACAGCAGCCTCAAAGAGCGCAACGCCGCCCTGCTCAACGCCGTGCAGTATCTCAGCGCCAACCGCACCGACGCGGCCTTCGAGGCAGCCTGCCGGGCATGGCTCTCTGCCCGCGAACCCTGGGAGAAATCGGAGGCATTCCTCTTCGGCCCCGTCGACGCACTCGGCCTTGACCCCAACATGGACAGCTGGCCACTTGACCAGGATGCCATCGTCAACCATCTGAAATCAGGCGTATTCACCGACCTCGACTGGAGCGACTCCGACTCCGACGACACAATCGAAGCCGTGCAGAACATACGCGGATTCCACACCCTCGAGTTCCTCCTCTTCAAAGATGGCAAACCGCGCACTGTGCGCTAAACAAGCCCTAAGGATGCGACAATCCGTTCTTCTGAAAAATAGTGTTATAACTTCAGCCATACTTTTAGTGTCGGCCCTCTTCGCGGGATGCGAAGAGGGTCTCGACGCGCTTGATGTGGAAGTGCCCGAAGGGTATGCCCTTTCCGCCGGCACATCCACCATCTTCGCCAACTCCTCCAAGGCCTACGACACCGAGGCCGACTGGGTGAGCGGCTCGTATGCCTCACGGTTTGTGCGCGGCGACAGACTCTACGACGACATGCGCACATCCTCCAACGGCTATGGCGGCGGTCTGGGTCCCGTATATGCCGGCTACTCCTGCGGCAGCTGCCACAGCAACGCCGGACGCACCAAGCCGGCCCTCTGGGCCGACGGAGGCTCCGGCCCGTATGGCTTCTCGGCAATGCTCATATACGTCACCCGCCGCAACGGCGCACAGTTCAAGGATTATGGCCGCGTGCTCCACGACCAGGCCCTCTACGGAGTGCAGGCCGAAGGAAAGGTAAAAAGCACCCTGCACACGCAGCAGTTCACATTCCCCGACGGCGAGCCCTACGAACTCTGCTACCCCGAATACACGATTACCGACTGG
>CAMWRH010000061.1 GCA_947176605.1 uncultured Porphyromonadaceae bacterium | reverse complement strand
ACGTATGCTCAAACACATGCTCCGTAGCCAGAAGCGTGAAGAATACCAGATATATCAGCGATGCGCGTATCACGTTGCGGTTCTTTAGCGCCATGAAACTGATATAGGGGTGATGCAGGAAGGAGGCCCGCCAGAGGTTGAGCACAAGGCAGGCCGCGCCGAGCAGGGCCGCGCCGCGGATCTCGACGGCATCCCACCAGTCGAAGTAATTGCCGTAGACGCATATGAACGTGAAGCACATCATGAAGCCCGCCCAAAGCACCGCCCCGATCCAGTCGATACCCAACAGGGGGATGAACATCGGGGCCCGCACCGGGCGCACCAGCACGAGCACCATCAGCATCATAAGCCCGAGCAGGGCGATCATGATCCAGTGCATATACTCCCACTGCCAGAAAAAGGCGCAGTAGACCGTGGCTATCCCGCTGAGCTGAATGGCGCTGTCGACCACGATATACACGTAACAGAAGAAGATGGCCATGTCGCGCACCGGAGTGAGCCAAAGCTGTATGGTGGAGTTGCAGGCAAACGTGGCCTGCATCCTGAACCATCCCGCCACAAAGCAGGTGGCCACCAGGAGCGGCACCGAATCGGTAGTGGCGCAGATGAGATTGGCCGCCACAAGCACGCAGCCCGACACGAGCAGCTGCGTGCGCGTCGAGAAACGGAACTTGATGCGGAACATCACCGCGAAATTGATGGCCAGTCCGATAAGCGAGGCATATCCGGCCATCAGGATATCCTCCTGCATCAGGGCCGTCGTGCCGGCCATGTCGGAAGCGGCCGCCAGATAGACCCCTCCCGAAAACTGGATTATGATGACGAAAAATATAAACAGCCAGGGCTTCAGCCGGCGCGGAACGAATGAGGGGACGTCGGCAATGTCAAACGGCCCCTGGGGTGCATGCCAGTCAGCCATATCAGAAGATCACCTCGCATTCCGCATTCATTCCGGCACGCAGCTTCTGCATGTCGGCCGCATCGTTGGCGGCATCGAATCCGATCCTTACCGGCACCCGCTGACGCACCTTTACGAAATTGCCGGCCGAGTTGTCCTGCGGCAGCACCGATATGGCGGCTCCGGTGGCCTTGGATACCGACACTACCTTCCCCCGGAACTCCGTGCCGGGTATGGCGTCGATACGTATCAGCACCTCGCTCCCCGGAGCGATATGGCGCAGCTGGGTCTCTTTGTAATTGGCCGTGATCCAGACGTCGGCGGAGTCTACGACATCAAGCAGCGTCTGCCCGGGCTGCACGAGCTGCCCCACCTGTATCTCCTTGCGCGAGGCATACCCGTCGCAGGGGGCGGTGATGACGCAGTAGGAGAGATTGAGCTCGGCCATGTCGAGCAGCGAGCGCGCCAGTTCGATGCCGGCGTCATTCTGCGCTATGCGCTGGCGCGACTCATCCACCACCGACGAGGAGGCCGATTTCTGACGGGCCAGCATCTCGTAGCGGGCCTTCTTCGCCTCATAGTCGGTGAGGGCCGCGTCATACTGCCGGCGTGTGACGGCATCCTTCTCAAGGAGTTTCTTATGGCGTTCAAGATCGGCTTCCGCAAGCTGCATCACTGCGCGGGCCTCGGCCAGCGAGGCTTCCGACACGGCCACATGCGAGGTGGCCACCCCGACCGTGCGGTCGGCCACGGAGCGCCCTGCCAGGGCATTCTGATAGTCGGCGCGTGCGCGTGCCACCTGCAGGCGCATGTCGGCATCATCGATTATCACAAGCGTGTCGCCCTTGCGCACCGGCTCATACTCATTGAAGCGGATCTCGCGGATATACCCCTGCACGCGGCTGTTGACGGGCACTATCATCTGACGCACCTGCGCATTGTCGGTGAATTCCACATTCCCCGGATGCCAGAAACGGCTTACGATCCATGTGGCGGCCACTGCGATGACCGCGATAGTGACTACATAGGAGAGAATCTTTTTACTGCGATGATTCATATTTTACCTGAAGAAAACAAAAGTTTATAGTAATAGTAGATTATGTTGATACGGGAGTTGACCAGCTCTCGGTCGGCCTCGATGCGGGCGTTGGCGGCATCGAGCATGTCGGTGATGAGCGCCATGTCGGCTGAATAGCGGGTGGCGGTGACGTTGTAGTTACGGTCGGCCAGTTCGACGCTCTTGTGGCGCGTCTTGAGCTCTTCGTAGGCCTCGAGGTAGCGCACGTAGTCGGCGCGGATGGTGAGGTCGGTCTGTTGCATCACGGCATCGAGCTGCTCTTCGGCCACACGCGTGGCCGCGCGGCTGCGTGCCAGGGCCTTGTTGCTTTTATAGAGCGAGGCTACGTTGTAGGTCACACCCAGCCCCACGTACCAGTAACTGAGATTGCGGTTGATCGGGGGCACCTCCACCAGAATCGGACCGTCGAGGCTCCATGCCGCCTGAATCCCCACATGCGGCAGGCGCTCGCTTTTGACCAGCGCTTCCCCCTTGCGGCTGATTTCCACCCCGGTGCGTGCCAGGGCTATGGCCGGAGCATTGTCGGCCGCCTCACGGCACCACCACGCCTCGCCGTCGGCCGGAAGGGCGCGGAGCAGCATCGTGGAGTCGGGCAGAATCCGTGTCCCGGCGGGCAGACCGGCCGTGACGGCAAGATTATGGGTGAGGATATCGATGGTGTTGTCGATGCGGGTCAGTTCGAGTTCGAGATTGGCCACGAGCAGTTCGTAGCGCGTTATGTCGTTGCGCAGCGCCACCCCCTGCTCGAAGCGGGCCGTCATGTCGGCAAGCATCCGGTTGGCGAGCTGAAGGTTGTCGGCCACTACGGTGCGCAGATTGCGGTATTTATAGAGGTCGAGGTAGAAACCGGCCAGACGGAAGCGGATATTGTCGCGCTGCATCTCGGTGGCAAAGCGCGAGGCGGTGGATTTCAGTTCGGCCATCTCGATGCCGCTGCGTATGGCGCCTCCCGCGTACAGCGGCTGACTGACGGTGAGCGACAGGCCATTGCCGAAATGCGGTATAGGAGCCTTCTGACAGTCGGAAAAGTCGCGGGCGGTGGTGAATCCGTCGCCGATGCCGCTGACCGACAGCGAGGCCTCTATGTCGGGAAGATAAGCCGAGCGGGCCACATTCACTTCAAGGCGCGCCTCCTCTTCGGCAGAAAACGATGGGCGCAGCTGCACACTGTTATGCTCGGCGATTTCGAAAAGCTGCTCCATCGAAATCACGTCGCCCTGCGGCATCGCCGCGGGGGTGTCGGCAAAAGTGTGCCATCCGGTGCCCGACAGGATTGCGACAAGGCAACCTGTGAGCAATCTGAGATTGTTCATGGGAAAATAAGGGTATAAAATGATGTTAGGGTAATCTTACGCATCTGTCGCCGCTGTGCGCGATAGCCCCGGGCCGCGGAGTGCGGGGGCGCCGGGGGTCAGACGGGAGCGGTGCTCTTCCAGTTTTCAAGAAATCCCCAGTTGAATATACTGTGGGAGGGTAGGTATATAGCGGGTGTCAAGTCAGTCATTAGGGGCGGCTCTTTGTGAGCCGTAATGCAAAGATAATAAAAATTCCGATACATTGCGACTGTGAAAATGACCGTCATAAGGCAAAAAACTGACGAAAAGTAATCTGGATTAACCACTTTGACTTCCATCCCCATACCGAAGCGCAGTCGGCGCCCGTGCCGGACATCCGGATCGCACATCGCGCCGATGGCAGCGCGGTGTCGGTGCACGGCCGGTGAGCTACGGAGATACACTGCCGGGCTGCACGGAATATGGCGATATGAGCAATTTTGCACATGTCGGGGTGTTTTTGTGTCGTAAATATTTGCACTTAAAAATCGAATGTGTGCAGTTGTGAAAAATATTTTGTCTTTTTGTTGGCGGTGTGGATTTTTTTTATAATCTTTGCAGTCGAAAATTTTTGAGATTGCCATCGGCGGCAGCCGGGGGTAAATATGAGACACTTAAGAAGTCAACTTCATTACAGCTTCCCGCAGAGGAGGAGACGTACAGGAGTTACACATTTTGTATCCACTAAAAAAAAGAGGTAGAAAAGATGTTGGAAAAATTTTTAAAGCAGACTGAGTTCAGTTCGATGGCTGACTTCAATGAAAACTATAAGGTGAACGTGCCGGAGTGTTTTAATTTCGCCTACGATGTGGTCGATGAATGGGCGCGGACCGAACCGGAGAAACCGGCCCTGCTCTGGACCGACGACAGCGGCTTCGAGCGGCAGTTCACTTTCGCCGACATGAAGCGCGAATCTGACCGCACGGCCTCATTCTTCCAGACACTCGGCATAGGGCGCGGCGACAAGGTGATGCTCATCCTGAAGCGCCGGTGGCAGTTCTGGTTCTCGATTCTTGCATTGCACAAACTCGGTGCCGTGGCCATCCCCGCCACCCATCTTCTCACGGCCAAGGATATCGTATACCGCTGCAACGCGGCCCGTATCAAGGCTGTGGTGACTGTGGGCGAACCCGAAGTGACCGGCCACGTGCAGAAGGCATGGCCCGATTGCCCCACACTGGAGGTATGCGTCAGCACAGGGCCCGATGTGCCCGAAGGGTGGTATGATTTCGACGCCGGACTGGAGGAGGCCCCTGCGTTCCGCCGCCCGCTGCGCGTCAACCGCAATGAGGATATATCGCTGCTCTATTTCACTTCCGGCACTACGGGCGAACCGAAAATGGTGGCCCACGATTTCCTCTATCCGCTCGGACATATCATCACCGGAAAGTACTGGCACAACCTGCATGAAGGGTCGCTGCATCTCACCGTGGCGGATACGGGGTGGGGGAAGGCCGTGTGGGGTAAGCTCTACGGGCAGTGGATCGCCGGTGCGAATGTCTATGTATATGACTTTGAGAAATTCCGTGCGGCCGACCTGCTTGAGCATATGGAGCGCCATCATATCACCTCATTCTGCGCCCCTCCCACTATTTACCGCTTCATGATACTTGAGGATGTGGAGAAGTATGACCTTTCGTCGCTCGAATACTGCACCACTGCCGGAGAGGCGATGAATCCGAGTGTGTTCGAGCGGTGGAAGGAGCTGACCGGACTCGATATCCGCGAAGGATTCGGACAGACCGAGACAACGCTGACCATCGGCACTTTCCCCTGGATGGAGTCGCGCCCGGGAAGCATGGGTGTGCCGTCGCCGGCCTATCATATTGATCTGGTGAATGCCGACGGTGAGTCGTGCGCTCCGGGCGAGGAGGGTGAGATCGTGATCTACACGGATGGGGAGCGCCCTCTGGGGCTCTTCCGCGAGTATCTCTATGATGAGGCGCTGACGCGCAAGGCCCACAGTGGCGGAGTATACCGCACCGGTGATGTGGCCACCCGCGATGAGGAGGGTTATTTCCGGTTTGTGGGGCGTGCCGATGATGTAATCAAATCGTCGGGCTACCGCATCGGCCCCTTTGAGGTGGAAAACTCGCTGATGAGCCATCCGGCAGTGGTGGAATGCGCCATCACGGGTGTGCCCGATCCTGTGCGCGGTCAGCTTGTGAAGGCTACTGTGGTGCTGGCCGAGGAATACCGTGACCGCGATGAGAAGGAACTTATCGAGGAACTGCAGCATCATGTAAAGACCACCACCGCCCCCTACAAGTATCCGCGTGTGGTGGAATTTGTCGACGAACTCCCGAAGACCATCAGCGGCAAGATACGCCGCGTCGAGATCCGCGCCGCCCATAAGCTCCGCGACTCCGACTGCGGCAAAGCGCACGCCTCCTGAATAACGCCGCCTCCTGAATAAAACGTAGGGACATCCCTTTGGCCAAAGGGATATCCCTACGTTTTTCAACATGCCGGAGGCGTTTTCCCCGTTCAACATCCCATTGCAAGGCGGAATGTGTGAACTGCTGAATGTTTCTCAACAATTTCCTGCCGCGACTGCCGTAGGGGCATAAAAAATCCGCCTTTGCGGGGCGGGTTTAGTTACACTGAATTGAATTGTCCTGTTGGGGGCTTCCTGCCGTGGAGGCTCCGCGAGGGGTAGAATCCCTCAGGGAGTGCCGTAGCCGGCGGAAACATCGTTGCGCTTACTTCTCGTAAGCCTCGGCGGCAGTGTGGAAATACCACATGGCCACTTTTTTCATTATGTGCTTCATAACATAAGAATTTTATAATACCAAGGGTGCCGACAGACGGCAACAGATGGTAAAAAGTTGAACCTATAGGCCAATCCTTATTGGCCTCGTTTGACTTAAAAACGCTGCAAAGTTAGAAATTGTTTCCGGATTGTGCACTAAAAGTATGTTATAAAACATAGTTTTACGTCATCTATTTCTCTGTATCTGAGAGATGGAGATGTGTAATCAGCTGATACATAGCAGCCTCACCTTTCGCTAAAGCTCAGGCGCAGAACCACGATCCCCGCCCCCATAATCGCAACTCCTCATTCCTAACTCCTCATTCCTCATTCCTAACTCCACATTCCTAACTCCACATTCCTAACTCCTCATTCCTACCTCCTCATTCACTAAGTATCAGCGATACCGAAAGCATCCCTTCGATCGGTGAGGAATAGGAGATGGGAGTAAGCGTCAGGGTTGTGCCCTGCGTCACGGTGAGCCCTGCCGGGAGGGGAACGGCCACCTCATTGATGCCATAGCGCCCGGGGCTTACCGGAGTGCCATCGGAATTGAAGAGGGTCACCGAGATGGTGTCGGTCGTGATGTCGCGGTCGAGCGAAGCCAGTTCGGTGGCGATCCGGATATCGCGGGCGTTGCACCCGTCGGCATAGCGGAGCGACAGACGGGCGTTGTAGTGCCCAGACAGGCGCGGCAGCGTGTCGCCGATGGCGCGTGACGTCATCTCGGCAAAACGGTTGGACTCCGGTGCAAGATAAGCCTGCGGATCGAGGTCGAACACTACCGGCATCCCGTCAGTCCAACCGTCGGATGGAAGCTGCACGGTGCCGGTCCATTTCATGTCGTCGCGGCAGGCGGTAAAAAGCAGGGCAGGCAGCATAAATGCTGCCCACCGTACTGATTGATATGACTTATGATTATTTCTCATTGCTGCTGTTGCTGTCAGGTTTAGGACCCTTAGGTCGGCGCGGCTTCTGGTTTTTCGTATTTCCACCCTCCTGACGGCGGGGAGAATCATGTCGCTGCTCTTTGGGCTGACGCTCCGGGCGCTCCTTCGGATTACCTTTCGGTTGCTCCTTCTGAGTACCCTTCGGCTGCTCTTTAGCACCACCTTTCGGCTGAGGGCGCGACTGGCGGGGCTGCTGCTGACGCGCGGGCTGCTGCCTGTCGGCATCACCGGCGTTGCGCTGCTCGGTGCCCTGCGGGCGGCGGCGCTGGTCGGAGGCGCCGGGGCGTTGTTTCCCTTTCGGTTCGGCCGCATTGGCCGCTCCCTGCCGCCCTTTCTGCGGCTCGCCGGAGGGGCGCCCTTTCTGCTCCCCTTGCGGGGCCGCATTCCCTTTCGGGCGGCGCCGCTTCTTATTGCCGCGGCCGGATTTGTCGAAACGGGTCAGCGAATCCTGCCCCACGAGTTCCACATACTCCTTGGCCGGCTCCACCTTGGGTTTCTCAGCCTCAAGCTGCTCCACCTTCAGCCCCTGCTTATTGATTTCGATTATCTCGAATGCGCGGGAGGCAGGGATGGTGACCAGATTCACGGCCAGATGCTTATCAGTGGAGTAGGTGATGGTGCGGGCCAGAATATCGGTCTTAAACTGATAATACTCCGAATCCTGCGTCAGCAGCACCGCATCGCGCGGGGGCATCTGTCGGGCCGCCTCGGCATATGTGTCGGTCTCGAAATTGAGGCAGCATTTCAGTTTGCCGCACTGACCGGCAAGTTTCTGCGGATTCATCGAGAGATCCTGCACGCGGGCTGCGCCGGTGCCTACCGATACAAACTTCGACATCCACGACGAGCAGCACAGCGGGCGTCCGCACGGACCGATACCGCCGATGCGCCCCGCCTCCTGGCGGGCGCCGATCTGCTTCATCTCGATGCGGATCTTGAATGTATCGGCAAGTATGCGGATGAGCTTGCGGAAGTCGACGCGCTCATCGGCTATATAGTAGAAGATGGCCTTGGCGCCGTCACCCTGATACTCCACATCGCCGATCTTCATGTTGAGACCCAGATCGGCCGCAATCTGCCGCGACAGGATCATCGTCTCATGCTCGCGGGCGCGGGCCTCGTGGAATTTCTCAATGTCGGCCTCCGAAGCCTTGCGGAATATCCGCTTCATTTCGGAGTCGGCCGACACGTTCCCCTTCTTCATCTGAATCCTCACCAGAGGGCCGGTGAGCATCACCTGACCGATATCGTGCCCCGGTGCGGCCTCCACGGCCACCCAGTCACCCTTGCGCAGGCGGATATTGTCGGGATTACGGTAGAAGGCCGAGCGGGTGTTCTTAAAGAGCACCTGCACGATTTCCGTCTCCTGCTCCGGGGCGTAATGTATCCCTTCCAGCCAGTCGGTGACATGGAGGGTACCCCGGAGATCGATTTTATCATGTTTCATAGGAGCTGCCTTCAGTGCTTACTTAGCGAAAGCCACGGCGCGGGTCTCACGTATTACGGTGATTTTCACCTGTCCCGGATAAGTCATCTCATCCTGGATTTTCTTGGCGATTTCGGCCGAGAGCTTTTCGGTTTCTTCATCGGTGATCTTGTCGGCACCCACGATTACACGCAGTTCGCGACCGGCCTGGATGGCATAAGTCTTGATTACGCCGGGATATGAGAGGGCGAGCTGCTCGAGATCGTTGAGGCGCTTGATGTAGGCCTCCACGATTTCGCGGCGCACACCGGGGCGTGCGCCCGAGATGGCATCGCACACCTGCACGATCGGAGCCAGCAGCGACGTCATCTCCACCTCATCGTGGTGGGCGCCGATGGCATTGCAGATTTCCGGTTTTTCCTTGTATTTTTCGGCCAGTTTCATGCCGAGCAGTGCGTGGGGGAGTTCCGGCTCATCGTCGGGCACCTTCCCTATGTCGTGGAGCAGGCCGGCGCGGCGGGCTTTCTTCGGGTTCAGTCCGAGTTCGGAGGCCATCACGGCGCAGAGGTTGGCCGTCTCGCGGGCGTGCTGCAGGAGGTTCTGACCGTAGGAGGAGCGGTATTTCATCTTGCCCACCATGCGGATCAGTTCCGGGTGCAGACCGTGGATGCCCAGGTCGATGGCGGTACGTTTGCCGGTCTCGATGATCTCCTCCTCCACCTGACGGCGCACTTTTGCCACCACTTCCTCGATACGGGCCGGATGGATTCGGCCATCGACCACGAGCTGATGCAGCGCCAGGCGCGCTATCTCGCGGCGCACCGGGTCGAAGCCCGAGAGCACGATGGCCTCGGGAGTGTCGTCAACGATGATCTCGATACCCGTAGCTGCCTCCAGGGCACGGATATTGCGCCCTTCGCGGCCTATGATGCGACCCTTGATTTCATCATTGTCGATGTGGAATACTGTCACGGAGTTCTCGATGGCCGTCTCCGTAGCCACGCGCTGTATCGACTGTATCACGATGCGCTTGGCCTCTTTGGAGGCGGTGAGCTTCGCGTCGTCGATGATGTCGTTGATGTAGCCGGCGGCCTGCGTCTTGGCCTCGTCCTTGAGCGACTCCACGAGTTTCTCGCGGGCCTCGTCGACCGAAAGGCCCGAGATGCGCTCCAGTTCGGTGCGGGCTTCGCTCACGAGCTGCTCCAGTTCGTTGTGGCGCGCTTCGATGGCATGTTCCTTGGCATCGAGCACCGAAGTGCGGGCATCCACCTCCTTCTTGCGGCGGTTGAGGTCGCCCTGCTGCTGATTGAGCTGCATTTCGCGCTGCTTGGCGCGGGCTTCGGCGGTCTGCACCTTTGCCAGACGCTGCGAGGCGTTGCGCTCGGCTTCGGCCTCGATTTTCAGACCCTCCTCACGCGATTTGAGGATTGTCTTTTCCTTGATTACTTCCGCTTCGCGGTTGGCCTCGTCGATTATGACGTTGGCTCTTGAGAGTGCCTGCTTCTTGCTTAGCCATGAGGCGATGAAGTAGCCTATGGCCAGCCCGGCGAGCACGCATATTATCCAGATTGCTATATCCATGATATGATGTCGGATGTTGGGGTTATTAAATTGATTTACATGAGTTTAAGGTTAATCTGTCGGTGTCGGGTGGCGGTGCGTGCGTCGGGGCCGGAACCGTCGTGTCCGGTTACTGCGTGTCGGCGGTATCCGGCAGCAGGGGGGTATATACGACGTAGAGCCGCATGGCGCCGCGCCGCTGTCACCGCGCCGGTGAGGGCGCGTTATGGCGGTCGTGGATTCCACACGGTGGCTGGAGAGGGGGGTAATAAGGATAAAGCGAAGGATGGGGGGGAAGCGGCAGAAGTGCCGGTCACGCCGTCATCCCGGGGAGAGTAATCCTCCCCGCATGGAGCGGATCCGCTCTTCAGAACGGAGCATCTTCGCCGGCCGGAGGCTGCGGCTGCTTCCCTTCGGCAATACTGTCGAGTTCGCTGCTGATGGAATGCAGTTCAGCCGTCAGAGCGTCATAACGTCCTGAAAGCTCAAGAAAGAAGGAGGCGTACTGATAGGCTATCATTGCTATGAGTTCGGAAGGAGTTTTTCTCGGAAACTTCCGACGCCATTGCGAGTAGAGGTCGTTGATGGCCTTTTCGCATTCGCGCACACTGTCCTGCTTGTCATAAGGCACGGTGAGCTTAATGAACTCGCCGGCTATGTTGATTTCAATCTTTACTGTATCCTTTAGAGTCGCCATTGCGTGGAAACCTTGTGAGGAGGGAGGAATGAGGAGTTAGGAATTAGGAGTGAGGAATGAGGAATCACCCATCCGCCGGGTCATTCTTCACCAGATTGATGGCACTGTCCACCTTTCTGATCAGCGATGCTATGAGATGCCGGGCGGTGAGGAGAGCCTCGGGCGTGTCGGCCAGGCGGTGGGAGAGAGTGAGGAACTCCGCGTCAAGGCGGGCCTTATGGAGTTCGGCTTGGGTGTCGGCCAATTCAGCTTTAGTGTCGGCCAGTTCGGCCTCAAGGCTGCGTATACGTGCTTCCGCGGCGTCTCGCTTTGCGGCGATGCCTTCGATTTTGCTGTGTATTTCAGCCAATATGGCAGCTGGCGTGGTCGGCATACGCTTACAAAGTTACGCATAATTTTCGATAATCAAAAATCAGCGGTTAAAAAATCCGCACGCCGGAGCGTGAAAACCCGGGAGCCCTGTATAAATCCTTATGCGGTCTTAGACCGCGTGGACAGAAAATCCGTGGCCGGTGCCCGTAAATCAATACCAGTCGATTCCGTTGGTAGTGGAGGAACGCTTGTCGTACTTGAGGTCCTTGAGCATCGAGGAGTTGACGGCGATATGGAAATTATACGACTTATAGGGACCTACAGGCACAAACGAGGCCGACATCGAGAAGCAATGCAGGTCGCGTGTGATGGTGCAGTTCATGTAGGCTATCTTCTTGAGATCGAAGTTGTAAGAGGCCGACATTGAGAAACTCCAGTTGGGTGTGGGGCGTATGTTGCCCGACAGGGAGAGGTTCTGGGTCCACTTGCCGTTGTATTCGAGTTTGTCGTAGTTGAAGTCGCCGTAGCCGTAATTGATGGAGTAGTTGACGGTCAGGCTCCAGGGGCATTCCCAGGGGGAATATCCGTCGGCATCGCTTTGCTGCTGCTCCTTGCGGGCGTTGGCGCGGCGCATGGCCACACGGTTCTTGAAGTCATCCGGTTCGGAATTGCCTGCGAAGGCTTCCTCTTCGGTCATATCCTCCGGGTTCGCGGCATCCGAGCCGTCCCCCTCCTTCTTGGCGGGATCTTTCTTGCACTTGAAGGTGGAGTTGTTGAAGGTATAGGAGAACGATGTGCCCGTAGAGGCGAGGCGCACCCATCCCTTTCCGGCCTTCCAGCGGGGTATATTGACGCGCACCGGAGTGCCCGAAGCCGTCAGGCCGTAGGTATAGGGGTCCCAGTTGGCGTTGAGGTTGAGGTTGAAGTTCTTCACCAGGCGCAGCATGATGGAGGTGGTGACGTTGCTCCAGTTCATCGAGTCGGCGGCGAAGTTGTAGCTCTGTCCGATGGTGAAGTTTTCGATGAGCGAAATCTTCTTTACACCGGTGCTGTCGGCATCGGATTTCACCTTCATCTCCAGATTATTGGCCAGATTGACGCTTACCACACCTGACTTGCCGGCCGACGGGGCGCCGAACAGAGTGTGCTGGAAGTAGGAATAGCGGCGGTTCTGCAGGATCCCCTGGGCGTCGGTGTACTGGTAATTGCCGTAAATGCCCCATCCCGGCGCCGAGAAGTCGGGGGCTGCCGAGAGCGATACGGTAGGGGTGAGCACGTGGCGTATCATCTGCACTTTGTCGCCAAGAAACTTCAGCGGCTGATAGAAACCGTAGAGCTTCGTGTCGAAGCTCAGCGAGGCGTTGAAGTCGAATACGTTGTAGAAGGAATATAGCGTATCGCATACCTCGGCATTGGCGTTGGGGTCCCACTGGCGGCGTATCTTGGAGGTGTACATGCGGTCGTTGAGCGTGATCTGCGGCGAGACGTTGATGTACTTGAAGAGGGAGAATGTGGCCGAGATCGGCACGTAGTGCTTGAAACCGTTGCGCCAGTCCTTGACGAGGCTCTTTTTGAAAAACTGGTCCTGCTGCGCGGTCAACGAGTTCTGGAACTGTCCGGTGTACGACAGGCGGATCTTCTCGTACCATCGCTCTCCGCCGACGCTTTTCTTCCGCTTGAAGGGGGTGGTCTGGGCCAGAGTGACCGTCAGGTTGGGGAAACTGACGGAGAGTGTCGAGTCCTGCGTGCGCTGCGACACGGCCATATTGGCCGACATGCTCCACTTCGAGCCGGGGAAACGGTAGGTGAGGTTGACGGTCGAGGATTTGGTATTCTCCGTGAAGGCGTTGTTGTAGTAGGAGTTGAGGTCGTTGCGCGTGTAGCCGGATGTGGTGAAGTTGACCGAGGCCGAGAAGTTGAGGTTGGGGTTGGCCTTGGTGTCCATCGTGTGGCTCCAGATTACCTGGAAGTTGTTCTGCTTCGAGTAGTCGGGCATACCCTTGTCGCCGTAGATTGTGGTGATGTAGGATATGTCGAACGATCCGCTGAACTTATACCGCTTCCTGTAGGAAGAGTGGCCCGACAGTCCCCACGAACCTTTGGTGTAGATTTCGCCGCGCAGGGCGAGATCCACGTAGTCGGAGATGGCGAAGTAGTAGCCGCCGTCGCGCATGTAGAAACCCCGGTTGTAGTCTTCGCCGAAGGAGGGGAAGATTATGCCGCTTGAGTAGTCCTGTGAGAAGGGGAAGTAGCCGAACGGCACTCCGAGGGGGAGGGGAACGTCGGCCAGCACCATGTAGGCCGGCCCGGTGACCACATCCTTCTTCGGCCGCATCTTGCCGCGCGTGATGTGGAAATAGAAGTGGGGATGCTCATGGTTGTCGCAGGTGGTGTATTTGCCTTCTTCGAGGAAGAATGAGCCGTCGGCGTTCTTTTTTGTCACGGCGCTCTGCAGGTATCCCTCACCCTGCTCGGTGATGACGTTGGAGATATAGCCGCGCTCTGACTTGAAGTTGTAGCGCATACCCTCGGATTCGTAGGTGGTGCCCCCTTCGGAGAAAATGGGGTTGCCGCTTATCTGCCCTGTGGAGTCGGGCATGCCGGTGGCGGCCACGGTGGCCGAATCGAGAAACATCTGGATTTTGGCCGAATTGAGCTTGAATTTCTCGTATTCCACCTGTCCGTCGCCATATAGGAATGCGTTGTCCTGGCCGATGAGCAGCATCGAGTCTTTGGCGGAGAATGTGACGGCGCCGGAGAGGTCGGAGTTGTTGGGGTCGAGGTTGATGCGCGACATCCTCATGCGGTCGGCCGGCAGGCCGGCTCCGGAGTCGCGGCGCGCCGTGAGGCGCGTGCTGTCGGGAGCTGTGGCGTCGGCTGAGCCGAGCGAATCGGGCATCATCACGGCGGTGCTGTCGGCCGCAGCGCGGGTTTCTCCGAGGGGGAGCATCGGGGCGATGGTGTCGGCCGCAGCGCGGGTTTCTCCGGGAGGGAGCATCGGGGGGACGGTGTCGGCATGGGTGAAGCCCTCCCATGCGCCACGGTTGGTGGATACCTTCCGGGGCGACATGCCCGGGGTGGCCGTGGCAAGGGCCACGACCCCCGACATCATGAGGTATGGGATCAGTCGCTTCACGAAATCTTTACGTGTCAGGTAAAAAATGCCTTATGCCTCCCCTTCCCGAGAGGCGAATTTCATGCAAAGTTAGCAAAAAAAACGCTAAGTGTGTAATGCCGGGGGCTGCACTGTGATGGCCATCGGCACCGCGTGGGCGCCGAGGCGTCCCCAGGGTGGTGATGTGATGATGATGCAAGGTGTTGATTTGCAACGCGTTTTAACTCAGCATCCTGTGCAGCTCAAGGAATCTGTGGAGCGCGTCGGGGCCGTGACGCTCCATATCTTTTAACACTTCATCGAGCGTTTTGCGCCTCGTCAGCGAGTCGGGATTTTTGGAATAGAACTTATCGGCATAGCAGATTATCTTCTCTTCGGGCGAGACGGGGAGCATGTCGCGCTCGGGCAGTGGGAGGGCCTGGTCGGCTATTTCGTCGGCCGTGAGGCCCGAGCCGGTGTGGCGTTCGCATACGAGGGCGTGGCGCAGCAGTCCGGCTTCGGCCAGGATGCGTGCTCCTTCGATGCCGTGGCAGATGTAGGGGAGCGGGCCGTGGCAGTGTATGGCGGGGGCATTGCATGAGGCTATCCCTATGTCGTGGAGCATGGCGGCTTCTTCGATGAAGCGGGTGTCGGGGTGGAGCTCCGGGTGACGGGCTGCAATCTCGAGGGCGAGGTCGGCCACGGCCCGCGAGTGGGTGTAAAGCAGGTCGTGCAGGGCCGGATCGGCGGGGTAGAATCGGTTGATGTCCATGTTTTGATGCGGGGAAAATGG
>CAMWRH010000060.1 GCA_947176605.1 uncultured Porphyromonadaceae bacterium | reverse complement strand
AAAGTGTCCCAGCCTCCTCCGGCGCACTGTCCCAGTCTGCCCCGGTTTTTCCAGCAGACGTTCTGGTTTGGAGAGAAAAATGTTTGTAGAGACAAATCAGGATTTACAGGCATGGATTAAACAGGGTGAAGAAATAAGAGGGAAACTTATTCCTGACAAATTTCGGATAGCGGCAAAGTATCCACCTGAATCATTTGGTATCATTGTTTATATAGAATCATTATTCAGTAAATGGTGCCCATACAATAGTATTGAGTGGATTTATGGATTTACGAATATTAGCCGTCAGTTAGCATTTATTAACAATGGGGTGCAAGATTACGGCATTGCCTTCAGTTAAATTTGCATCCAAAACACGAACTATGAGCATAGACAAGACAGAAAAACCTCTAGCTCGGTATTTGGACATAATCTTCCCTTGGGATGAAGATATGTGCAGCTATGAGCCAACAGAGTCATATGATGTTGAAGAAGGAAATATTCCAATGGTCAGCAATGGTTATTGGCATGGAATCATTGACTTAAAAGAGCACGTTCTTCTCGATTGCGCGGGATGGCCTTACAATCTTCAAGCGAAAGTGCGGGATGCAGGTGTTTACACACTTCTTGATGAAGAAAAGAATCCGATATGCAACTACCGTGGATATGTGCCGGCTCTTCCTTTTGATGACCATTCATGGGGTGATTACATTCATATGTTTGTGGGAAAAGGTAACATTATCCAAGAATGGAAAGGATACTTTGATTTGGATGTATTCGTGGAGAAAGCGACTCCGATGACCAACGATGAATATAACATCCTATTGGAATATAGCCTTAAAAAACTGAAGACATATCCGACAAAGTCTGAAATAGAAATGCTTGAACATGCGGTTCATCTTATGGTGGATTCGCAGGAAGGTCAGATTGACAAAGCCGGACAACCTTATTTTTTACATCCGATGCGTGTGGCTCTAAATTGCGAGACATCGGTTCAGAAGACTGTCGCATTTCTGCATGATGTTATCGAAGATACATCAATCTCCTCAGCGGATTTAAAACGATTCGGTTTCTCAAATGAGGTTGTTGAAGCCGTATTGTCTTTAACTCGCAAACCAAAAGAGGATTACGAGGCTTTTATACAACGTTGCGCATTAAACCCAATTGGCAGATATGTCAAGATTCGTGATTTGGAAGACAATCTTAATGTAACCCGCCTAAACGAATTGGACTACGCGGCAACGCAACGTGTCAACAAATATCTCAAGGCTTTGCGATTTTTAAAGAGCCTGTCATGAGAATTGAGAGTTGGAATGTCAATGGGATTCAGTCCCGGTTAGATGCAATTAACCGACTGGCTGAAGAATATCAACCGGATTTGATGTGATTCTCCTTAAAATATAACAATCTAATAAAATCAGATATGGCGACACTCCATCATTATGAATGCACTAACCCTAAGTGTAAATTCAGTATCAACACAGAACCATACGGCCATTATGCACTTATGTCAGGACATTATCTGCTGTTCCGCTGTCCACACTGCAAAGAGATAAAATATCTGTCAACTGATGAGATTGCGCATAGACGTTATAATCTTCGCTGCGATTAAACCTTTTTAAGGGTTAAGGGTCTTATTGGGGTGTGTGGCGGCTGCGCCTGCGGAGCCGCCACACACCCCAATAAGCTATAGAATGACTCATAACCGACGAATTATACCGGCCGCCATGATGACGGCCATCTGTGTCTCCGCCGCCTGGAGCGCCACTATCAAGGGGGTAATCACCGATGCCGAGGGGGAACCGATGCCGGGTGCCACCGTGCAGCTCATAGCCATGCCCGACACCGTAAGCAAGGGGCATACGCTGGCCGACGAAGGGGGCGACTATACGTTCAGCAATGTGGCGCCGGGGCGCTATGTGGTGCTCGCTTCGATGGTGAGCATGGCCGACGCCCACGGCGAAGCCGAAGTGAAGGACGATGCCCAGACGCTGACACTGCGCCCCATCGTGCTCAAGGATGACGCCATCATGCTCGACGAGGCCGTGGTGACGGCCATCAAGGCCGCCGTGGTGGCCAAACAGGACACTCTGGAGTTTAACGCCGGGTCGTTTCACACGGCTCCCAACGCTACGGTCAACGACCTGCTTAAGCGTCTGCCGGGTGTGGAAATCGGCTCGGACGGTTCGATTACCTCCAACGGCAAGTCGGTGACGAAAATACTCGTGGACGGCAAGGAATTCTTCGGCGATGACCCGCAGATGGCCACCAAGAACCTCCCCTCCAATATGGTGGACAAGGTGCAGGTCGTAGACCGTAAGTCGGATCTGGCCCGCCTTACCGGTGTGGACGACGGCGAGGAAGAGACAGTGATCAACCTCACCGTCAAGAAGGACATGAACAACGGATGGTTTGGCAACGTATCTGCCGGCTATGGCACCGACAGCCGCTATCAGGGGAGTTTCGTGGTCAATAATTTCTCCAACGGCAACCAGGTGACAATACTCGGAGGACTCAACAATATCAACGAGAACGGCTTCTCCGACCGTGGCCGGGGCCGCTTCCGCGACTTCGGTGGGAACAACGGGATCAGCACCGCCCAGCGCCTTGGGGTGAACTTTAATGTAGGCAAGGGGGAGGAGCTGCGCGTCGGCGGCGACGTGCTCTACTCCCACTCCAGCCGCGATGCCCGCAGCAAGACGGCCACGCAATATCTTTTCCCGGACTCCGTAAGTTACCAGGATGCCCACAGCAATACGACCGACCGCGGACACAACATCAACGCCGGATTCCGCGTGCAGTGGAAAATAGATGAATACAACACGCTCGACTTCCGCCCGGAATTCAGCATGAACTTCCGCGACGCCTCGATCGAAAGCCTGTCGGAGCTGATGGCCGGCGATGCGGCTCGCTCGATGGTGAACAGCAATACCAACCGGCAGGAGAACCACGGCACGAGCCTGCAGACCTCCGGCCAGCTGATCTACAACCATAACTTCGCCGCCCGGCCCGGGCGCTCGATGAGCGTGCAGGGGCGTTACTCATTCTCCGACACGCGTCAGAAATCACTCTCCTGGAGCAACATCCTCTACTACCTGCTGCAGGACAATGACGAAGAGTATTACCGCTGGGTCGACTCCCGCTCCTGGAGCAACTCGATCGACGGACGCCTGACCTGGACCGAGCCCCTCGGAGACCCGAGCCGCGGCAATTACCTGACAGCCGCCTACAAGATCCAGTATCAGTGGAGCAATGCCGACAAATTCACCTACGATCTCCCCTTCCCCACCGACCCGCTGAACTTCCTGCTCCCCGACCCTACGGGCGTGACCGGTGCCGACGGCCTGTTCGATGCCTCGCTGAGCAACAGTTTCCGCAACCGCTTCTTCACGCAGGAGCTGCAGGCGGGGTACAAGAAAGTGAGCCGCTCGCTCAATCTTGAGGCCGGGATGCTGTTTGCCCCGTCAAGTTCGCTCAGCGACAACCTGATAAATCCCGATGCCAACGTGCCTCAGCGCTGGGTATGGAACGTCTCCCCCTACGCCAACGTAAGATGGAAGATCGGCGAACGCACCTCACTGCGAGCCCGCTACCGGGCCCGCACCTCGTTGCCCTCGATGACGCAGCTGCAGCCGGTGGTCGACGCGTCGGACCCTCTGAACATCATCGAAGGTAATCCCGACCTGAAGCCTACGTTTACGCAGACGGTCAACGTGATGTTCAGCGACTACCGTGCCGCCTCGCAGCAGGCCTTGACGGCGATGGTGAATGTGCAGTATTCGATGAATTCAGTCGTGGCGCGCACCCTTACCGACCGCGAGACCGGCGGACGCTACACCACCTACGGCAACGTCAACGGCAACTTCAACATCTTCGGCATGGCGATGATCAACCGTCCGATTGCCCGAAGCCACTGGCGCTTCAACGCCAACCTCAACGCCCGCTACGGTTCGACTCCGGGCTACATCAACGGCGACTACAACCGTATCGGATCGCTGACGCTGAGTCCGCGCGCCGGAGTGACCTTCTCGTCCGACATATTCCAGATGACGCTCAACCCCTCCTACTCCTTCAGCGATGTCAGCAACTCGCTGCCGCAGCAGCCCGGACGGGTGACGCACGCCTACGGATTCGACACCGATGCCTCCCTCTATCTTCCCTTCGGACTGGAACTGACCACCGACCTCTCCTTCTCCAAGACGAGCGGTTACTCGCAGGGGTTCAATTCCTCGCAATGGCTATGGAACGCGCAGCTCTCCTACTCCTTCCTGGCTGACCGGCAGCTTACCGCCTCCGTGCGTGCCTATGACCTGCTGAACATGAAGAAAAACATCTCGCGCTCCGTAAGCGCGAGCACCATCATCGACAGCGAATACAATGACCTGACACGCTACGTGATGGTGTCGCTGACATGGAATTTCTCGACACTGCGCAAGAAGCAGGCCACGGCGGTGCAGTCGCCGTTCGGCCCGGAAGAGGGTATGCCCGGTCCCCCTCCGGGGGATGAAGAGGGTCGCGGACGCGGCCACCGCGGCACCGGTGAACGTCAGGGACCTCCCGGCGAGGGATTCGGCGGACGCGGCGGGCGCGGCCCGCGCTGAACAATCTCAAATTTTACTGGATCATTGAATCTATAATCGCCGAAAAATTAGTAACTTTGAAGTCTAATACGCGTGTAAAAAAATGACAAAAGAAGAACTGCTCGCAAGGCTCAACGATATAGAATGGAATGATTTCGAGGTCAAAGAGGCTTCGGGCGGTCTTCCTAAATCCATGTGGGAGACGGTCAGTGCTTTCTCTAATACTGAAGGCGGTTGGATAATATTCGGGGTTAAAGAAAAGAAGACTGCAGATGGTTCCGTTTACGTTGTCAACGGAGTGTCGAATCCTGAACAAATGGAGCAGGACATAGTCACTACATTGCGATCCCGCACAAAATTCAATGCCCCTGTCTCATGCAAAGCCATGAGATACAAGATTGACGGTAAGGATATTCTCGCTTTTGAGATACCATTGTCGCCACATCGACCTGTTGCAATCAAAAGCAATGGAGAGGTGTATATCAGAACAGGAAGTGGTGATACACTCGCTACTGATATGGAAGTTGATGCGATTGTTCGAGACGCTTCATTCGGAGCCAAATCAGAAATGGAGGTTCCCGGTTCAAGTTTCAGTGACATCAATCTTTACTCCATTGCATCTTACCGCAGTTATCTCCGTGATTTCAATCGATCCCTTTCGTTCCCCACATTGAACGATGAAGATTTTTGCAGGAAACTAAACATCGTTCTTTCATCGGGCAAACTGTCGTATGGCAGTCTTCTTATGTTTGGCAAACGGGAATCTATACTCGGTGCATTGCCCAACTTTTGGATAGACTATATGGAGATACCGGGTGATTCATACGCCACAGCCTCGCAACGATACACTTATCGTATGCCTGAGCAGGAAAATATATGGGAGAGTTTCCAGCTTATAATGCACCGCTTGCGTAATTTTGTTGACGCACCCTATGTGGAAGGCCCCGACATATTCGGCGTAGAGGACAACTCACAGCTGTTCTGCTTGCGTGAAGGATTGGTAAATTTTTGCGCCCACTCCGATTATTTTGCACCAGCCCACCCCACTATACGGGTATTCGATGACAGAATTGTGATGCAGAATCCGGGACGTTTCATTCTTGATGCAGACGAATTTAGGAATCGTGTCCTGTCTATGCCGCGTAATCCGAGCATAATCAGACTATTCCGTCATCCCAAACTATCTGAAAATGCCGGATATGGTATTGATAAAATATTAGGTTGGGAAAAACTAACCGGAAAAACTGCCACCTTTGAGAGTGATATGCTAATCTCAACGGTTACTTACCCATTGGCATCGACTAAGGATTCTCGCAACGATGGCGAGAATAATGGCGAGAATGGCGAGATTGAAAAGCAGTCCACCAGAGAAAGACTTATTGCTTTGATTAAGGAGAATCCCCGAATAACAAGAGCATCTTTATCCGAGCAACTTGGAATCTCCTCATCAAATGTGCAATTCCATATAGGTAGACTGAAATCGGAAGGAATTATCCAGCGTGTTGGTTCTCCCAGAAACGGACATTGGGAATTCCCATCTGAATAGGTCAGAAAATAGGTCAGAAAGTAGGTCAGAAAGTAGGTCAGAAAGTAGGTCAGGAAACCGACATACCGGGGAAATTGCCGTCAGAAAAATAGAATAAAGTCGAATTAAAAATTCCCAACAAACATATAAAACCCCTAAATCGCCTCTATTCTTCTTCTCCATTTTACCCACATAGTACACTATTAGTACACGCTACGTGGTGTTATATCCTTATATACTACTGATATATAAGGGCTAATGTCACTAAAATAAGGATTCCAGATAGTTCCGACAGGTGAAATATTGCCTACTTACGGTGTTAATCTACTCCTATAATATGGTCTCTCGGTGGCTTTTTAGTGACATTAATAGTAGCCCCTAACCGCGGAGCGGTTATCGCTACACCCCGCTGCCTGTCCGCCTTATTTTAGTGACATTAATATAAGGGAGTAATAACTCCTCCTGATAGAATGGAATGATTTCGATGTCAAAGAGGCTTCCGTCGGTCTCTGTCTTTTTATGGCAAGGGGTAATAAACAATTTGGCCTTCTCAGACCTTATAATGGGTGAAAGGAGGTAATCCCGCCGCATTTCGGCGCGAAGGGGTTGTATCCTGACTTTCACAAGTGATTCCACTGATTCCACAACCTTATTTGCCAGATTCCGCTATGATATTTCCTCAGATTCCACGCCGCATCGGCGCCTTGCCAATCGCTTTTGCCGCCCTGACGACGGCCGGTTTCCTCACTCTTCCGGTGGAAGCATCCACAGGTGGAGCCCCCACACTCCCCGGCCTGTCGGCGGCTGACTCTACCACCCTCTCCCCCGACGAAGCCGCACGCCGCCGGCTTGCGGAGCAGTCGAAGGTGATCTTCATCAACGGCGATGAGGGTAGCCGCGCGCCGCGCGATTCTGTGGAATCGATGATCATGCGCTTCTACGCCAATCAGTTCCGCAACTCACAGGATCCCGAGGCTCCCTATTTCACCTTTATGAGCAAGGATGCCAATCTGGCCATGGGTATCGGCGGCGTGATCAAGGTGCGCGGATACTTCGACTGGGCCGGAATGGTGGACGGCGGGAGCTTCTGCACCGCCCTCATCGAACCGCGCACAGCCACAACCCGGCGCAATCTCGGCTCAAGTGTGGCCGGCACCACGATATTCTTCACTATCATGGGGCGCAACACCCCGCTGGGCACATACCAGGCCTATATTGAGGGGGGATTCAACGGTTATCAGAATTCCGGCTTCAAACTGAAGAAGGCATGGTTTCAGTGGAATGATTTCACCATAGGCCTTGCCACCACCACCTTCTCCGACCCTGCGGCACAGCCCGATCTGCTTGACGGCGCGGGCGCCAACGGCAAGATCGACCGTTCGAACGTGCTGCTGCGCTATCTCCGCACATTCCACAACCACTGGAGCGTAGGCGGCTCCGTGGAGTTCCCCTCATCGCAGATACAGACCGACGACCGGCTGACGCAGAAGTGCCATGACTATGTGCCGGAGTTTGCCGCCTTGGGGCAGTATCAGTGGGACCGTGGGCAAAGCCACGTCCGACTGGCCGGAATCGTGCGCACGATGGCGTATGTGGACCTCCCCGCCAACCGCACCTGCCACAATACCGGATGGGGGGTGCAGCTTTCGGCAGTGGTGCGTGCCGGGCAGTACATGAAATTCTTCACTCAGAACTCCGTAGGCCAGGGGATCGGCTCATATACCGGCGACCTTGCCGCAGGGAATTACGACCTGCTACCGATGCCGGCAGACGAGGGGCAGCTTTACGCACCGTGGACCGTGACCTCTACCGTAGGTGCAAAGGCATACTGGATGCCCAACCTGACCTCGACCTTCGCAGTGGCCACACTGCGCCACTTTCCGCGCAGCGGAGCGGCTCCTGACGTATACAAATACGGCCAGTATCTTGCCGTCAACCTTATCTACGACTTCACCGAGCGCGTGCAGCTCGGCGTGGAGTATCTTGCCGGAAAGCGTAAGAATGCCGGAGGCACATCAGTCAATGCCAACCGTGCTCAGGCCGTCTTCACCCTCGCCTTCTGAGCAATCGCGATACTTCGACCGTTTTTACGAACCCCCTCTCCTACCTTCCGGCAGAACAGACATAGCCCCTTCCTGCAAAAATCATTTCGTGCAGGAAGGGGCTATATACGATATCTACAAATCCGGGGAAATGGACGCAGTAAAGATCCATATTACGGCTGAGGGGGCCGATCAGCGGAAGCGTATCCTTTCGGCGCGGCCATCGGCCAGGCGGATGTAGATGCCGGGCACGAGGCGGTCAGCGCTGACGCGGCGCCCCTGAAGGTCGTACCACACTGGGGAGGATGCCGGCGCGGTCAGGTCAGTGGCTCGGGAATCCGGCAGGATTGCACCGATGCCCGAATACGAACCGCCAAGAGGAAGTTCAAGACCATTGAGCACACTGCCGCTACGGGCATCGATTACCATCAGCACAAGGTGACAGTTGCCGGCCTCAAGCACATTGCCGGGGAGCGCGAACGCATGACTGAAGCTATAGACCCGTCCGGCCTCCACATCGGCAGGCAACGACCCGGGCACTCCGGCCACATCCATACTGTAGCCGCGCCCTACGTGCTGATACCACATATCGACGGCCGACACTACAGACGGCAGCTCGTTCCACCCGGGCAACTGTCCGCTGCCGGAGAAGGCATTCTGCTGGCAGTAATCCGCTTCCTCCACATGCACATCATTCTCCACTATAAAGCAGCCGATGCGCATATCAGTGGCCGGAGCACTGTAGGGGGCATCAAACATCACCGATGCATCGACACTGACCTCATCACCATCCAACGTGCATGAAGCCTCCTCGAAAGAGGCGCGCAGCCCCTGACGCTCCATCAGCGCCAGTTCGTCGGAGAGATTTACGGGGTGACATCCGCGAGTGCGGTTGACCATCACATACGGAGCCGAGGTATCGGTCGTAAAGAGCGTAAGCTGCCAGTCGGGCGCCACCATCGGGTCGTTGCCCGTATGGAGCGCGATCGGTATGAACGTGTCGGGCATCTCCTCCCGGAGCCGCTCAAGCGTATAGATACCTACCGGGCAGTTGGCGCACCATGTGCCGGTGCTCTCCTCCACTACCCATCGGCGTGTGCGGGCGAAGAGCGTGCCCGATGTCTCCGCCGGTTGATTACCGGCAGTGGCCACACTGACGGTATAATCCAGAGTCCTACTGCCGTCGGGTATGAAATCCGTGCGCCAGCTGATGTCGGCGCCACTGCCGGGCATCAGTATGCGGGTGGGATATTCATTTACATATTCCTCGCCGCCGATACGTATGGCAAGCGTAAATCCCTCCACTTCGTCATCCGACTCATTCACCACACGCCCATACACCTGCAGAGGCTGGCCTACGGGGGTGATGGCCGGGATTTCCGACCGGAATGCAAGAGGAGCGGCGCCCTGCGCCGTGAAAGCAGCCGAAGCGAGCATTATTGCCGTGATGGCTGACGGTATGGTATATTTCGACATATGAATTCCGTTGGTTGAAAAGATAAGGGCGGAGGCGCCCCTCCCGGGGATCTCCTCCGCCAAATTTAATAAAAACTGCCTTATAGAAAGAATCTATTATTAATTGATCATTATCTTCATTACATCGGTGCGGCTTCCGGCCTTGATGCGGAGCAGGTATACTCCGTGGGGAAGCGCGGAGGTGTCTATCGTGGCTCCGGCACCTGCCGCGGCCACACGCAGACCTCCCAAAGCGAAGAGCTCGGCGCGGTCGAACGCTCCGGCGATGCTTACGCGTCCGGGTTCGACGCTCACTTCGGGAGCCTCGCTCCATACACCCTCCACACCGGCAGCCTCATAGAAGCACGGTTCCGATATGGGCGACACGCGGCCATCACGGTAGAATGCCTGCACGGCATATGAAGCCTCGGGGAGCGGATCGGGGTCGGTAAACTTCATATAGGGAGCGTATACCACCATCGGATTGATCTGCTCGCCGTCGCGGAATACGTTGTAGCCGATGATTTCCTCATCCTTCTGCTCCTTCGACACATCGGCGGGATCAGCCGTGATGTCGGCATGGATCGACCATATGCAATTACCGAGGGCACGCTGCGAAGCCTTGTCGGCTCCGGCATAGATGCGCTCGTACTCATCGTGCATTGAGAGCCAGGTCTGTCCGTCGTCCTCAGAGAAGAGGTCGGTGACTCCGGGCAGGCACTCGGCCACGTTCTGATAATAAAGCGGCGGATAGGTGGCGTCGTAGCGGATAAGGTTGACGGCCAGACGGTAGGTCACGCCGGCCTCGATCTGCACGGGGCGCGGGAGCCATGCCGTAGAGGAGTTTACAGCCTCAAACGGACCCACAAACTCAGTGCGCGCCACTTCTCGGCCATCGGCATATACCACAGCCTCGGCGCGTGTGCCGTCGCTCAGCTGGCCGGGCATGTCGTAGAGGAATGCCGACACACCGGAGATGTATTCACCCACATGGTGGGCCAGGTCGGCGGGACGCATGTCGACAGCCAGCATGATCGGGTCGCCCGCATTGGCTGCTGCGGCATCCGCCTCCACGTATGAATTGATGAGATGCGAGGCATCCCAGGCCTTCATGGTGTTCTGCCATGTCAGGGTGACACCCTCGTCGGAAGCCGACACTACACGCACCCCTTCGGGGGTGTCGCCGTCGAGGCCGTCGTTGATGCCGATGCAGTCAAGCGCCCAGAGGAGCATGGCCTGCCCCTCGCCGTGGGCGTTGAAACGCACCTGGAACACCTTGCCCGCCACTTCGGGAGCGATGTCGACCTTAAAGAAACTCCATTTCGCGTGCTCCATGTCGGCGGCGCAGATGCTGCGCAGCAGATGCCATTCATATCCGTCGGTGGAGTATTCGATGTCGAGGAAGTCGGTGGTGCGGTCCTGTCCGAGCACATTGGCCTCCTTGCTCATGGCGTAGAAGCTGAGGAAGAGTTCATCGGAGGCAGCCACACCGGAGGCATCGTGATAGCGGCTTGTATACGCGCATGCCCAGGGTGTCTCGGCGGTGCTGGTCATTTCGGCGAAGGGGTTGTTGTTGTCCCAGTCGCGCACGCTGAGTGCCCATGAGATCACGAGCGGGTTGGGTATGGGGGTATGGCTGTACCAGTCGTCGGCAGCATAATATGGATTGCCCATCGCATCAAGCATGCAGTCGTCGAAATTATCGAAGCCGAGCAGCGACGTATTGGCCGACACGTATGTCACGAGAGCCTTAGAGGGAGCGCTTGTGCGGTCTTCACCCCCTTTGGTGAAGAGGGTGCGTATGTAGGCGCTGTGCGGAGAGCCTGCATCGGCATCGCCCTTTACGGAGAATTCGCCACCGGAGGCGGTAGCCTCTACGGTTTCGGCCAACAGCCCGTCGATGTAAACCTCATATCCGCGCAATGCCAGCCCCTCGGGGATTACGGAGACACCCTCCCAGCGGAATGTCACTTCGGAGGGAGATGAGTGGTAGAATTCAGTGCGGTCGGGGGCCGGTATCGAACTTACGGCGGGGTTGTCGAGATCGAGCACCATTGACGCGCCGGCCTCACCGGTGTACGACACCGTATTGAACGCAATTACCGCACCGTCGCCGCTTACAGCCTTTACCTTGGCATCGCGGGCCAGTGAAGCGGCGGTAGATACGTCAGGTGCGCATTCGGCCAGATATTCGGCCATGGTGATGAAAGTGGATGTGGCTGCGTCGTAGTAGTAATTGGTCGTTGTCCAGCTGCTGTCGGTCAGGGCGAGGAATATGTTGCCGCTGTCGGTGAGGGCGAATGCATCTACGCCGTATATTCCCTGCGGGAGGGGTATGTCGGTCAGTGTCTGCTCCACGGTGTCGTAAATGCCGAGATACCATGACGTGTAGCCCGAGCCGTAGACGAGCACCTTCGTGCCGTCGGCGCTCCATGCCGCCAGACCGGAACCCATTTCATACTTGGCGGCATCCGGAATCCGGATCTGAATGCATGTGGCCGGATCGGTCCAGATGGCGGGATGGCGTATGGAGCCGTACATGCCGGGTTCCATCACCTCACCGTATACAGTAGTGGCATCGGGAGAAATCCCCTTGAGCGTGGCACCCGAGGCACCCGCGGGTGTGGCGAAGCTGACGAACAGGTAGTCGTCGGCCTCTGCATCATACTGCCATCCCATTATGCCTACGGGGTAGTATCCGATACGGTTCTCCCCTATTACGAAAGTGCCGTCGGCTGAAATCGCCACGGCATATGTGCCGTCGGTCTCGTCGGAATAGGAGGATATCGGGTCGAGCCCTCCGTCGAGTATGTAGGTCTTGCCGTCGCGCCATACTGCGGCATGGTATATGGGGAGCCCTTTCTCCTCCTCTTCATAGGCGGCGTAGCGCTTCACTTCCCGTTTCGGGGGAGCGAACTCGCTGTGGTATACCGGCAGGCGCATTGAGTCATCCTTTACGGCTCCGGCGGTCATGCCGAGGTCGTTGACGGCCAGGAACTGTCCGGATGTGGAGCAGTCGGAGCCGTCGTAGTCGGTGAGCCACTGCAGCCCCGAATCGCGGTGCCAGAGGAATGAGGTGTGTGTGGTAAACGACCAGTCGGCGGAGAATCCGTTGCGTGTGCCGGCGGCGTAGACGGCTCCCGGAGAAAGGGAGGTGACCGGCGCACCGGTCAGCGTATGGAGCGTATTGGCTCCATATGCCCCGACAGGCACAAGGAGAGCGCCTGCTGCGAGGACTGTAACGGGTAGGAGTAGTGATTTCTTCATAAAGTCAGATTAGTTGAAGGTGGAAAAAATCATGCTTCCCTTGCGGCACACACTGACGCACCGCAGCGGGTAGAGCCAAGCGAGAGATTGACATTGGCAATGGCAAAGTTAATAAAATACTTTCAATCACCCAATAATTTACGCACAAAATCACGATTGCTGTCATAATTTTCACTACATGCCGAACGAATGTCTTTTTTCTTGCCGACAATGCTGTATCTACCTTATGTAATCGGATTTATACGGCAAATTGCGATTGCCGGGATTGGCCATGTCGGGATTTATGTGTAATTTTGTGGCTCGATTGGCGGCGAGGCACGTCCATGGAGGGTGTGTCGGGGAGCCGTGTGTAAGCATATTTAGTACGTAAGAAGAAATGAGACTGCGTCTGTTACTTATTCTCGCGCTGGCGGCCACGATGGCTCCGGCGTCTGCACAGAAGACCCTTAAGGGGGGAAGTTCCGGGAGCCAGTCGGCTGCGGCAAAGGGGGATTCCGTAAAACCGGCGGGCAAGCCTACGGCCTGGACCCTCGACACCCCTCTGGGCAACCATCAGAAGGCCTCGGTCGACACGCTGCTGTATAATTATCAGCGGGCTTTCATCCCGTCGTTCAAAAGTGACGCGTTTGCCACTACGGGCACGCTGGGAGCCGAGGGGATCAATATGATCTATGAGAAGCGCAATGCGCCGACTACTTTCTTTTTCGACGATGCGCTGTACTTCACGCTGCCGTCGCTGAAGACGTTTAAATTCTACAATACCTACACGCCGATGACACTGGCGAGCTACAACTTCGGCGGCAACAAGAACAATCATGCCGACCGGCTGAACGCCATCTTCGCCGGCAACGTCAACCGCAACATCGGCATCGGCGCCTTCGTGGACTACAATTATTCGAAGGGTGCATACAACGCGCAGGCGGTAAAGGATTTCTCATTCGGTTTCAGCGTGTATTACAACACCCACCGTTATGAGATGCAGGCGATGTATTATCATTTCTCGGCGCTCAACAAGGAGAACGGCGGTATCACCGACGACCTCTACATCACCGACCCGGCCGAGGTGCAGGGTGGCGTGAAGAAGGTGGAACCGAAGTCGATACCTGTCAACCTTACGGCGGCGCATTCGCGCATCAACGGTCAGCGCCTCTTCACGACGCACGCCTTTAAGGTGGGTTACTGGACGGAGGAGCAGGTGAACGATACGCTGACGCGCGACAAGTATGTGCCGCTGATGAAATTTGTGTATTCTCTGGATTATGACTGGCGGCACCATATGTTCCGCAACGACAATGCCTCGCAGGGAGAGGCGTTCTGGGATAATACCTATTTCAATCCCGACGGCACCGACGACAATACACGCTACTGGCTGGTGACGAATACCGTCGGAGTGCAGCTGCTGGAGGGGTTCCGCAAGTGGGCCAAATTCGGCATCGATGCCTATTTCTCGCTGCAGAACCGCAAGATCACCCTGCCGCACGCCTATGCGCCGGAACTGACCGAAGAGCAGCAGGCGCAGCTTACGCCGCTGCCGGAGGGGTTCAGTCTGCCGACTGTGAAGACGGCTACGCGCGGCTTTCTGGGAGGCTCGATCTCGAAGCGCAACGGTGATCTGTTCAAGTACAGCGCCTCGTTCAAGTTAGGTCTGTTCGGCGGTGTCGACGGCGACCTCAACCTCAACGGCAATGCCTCGACGCGCTTCCGTATGCTTGGAGACACGGTGGATATCTCGGCTTACGTGGGGTATTCGAATGCGTCGAATTCATGGCTTCTGGCTCATTATGCATCGAATCATTTCATTTGGGACAATTCGTATGCCAATCTGAAGGAGTTTAAGTTTGGCGGTCAGCTTACTATACCGTGGACGCGCACTTCCGTATCGGCCGGGCTTCGCAATATCAAGGATTATGTGTATTTCAACGAGCAGTCGCTCCCGACGCAGTATGGGGGGAATGTGCAGGTGTTCTCGCTCTCGCTGGAGCAGAAACTGAAATTCGGTATCTGGAACTGGAACAATTCCATCACCTATCAGGCCACATCCAACAGCGACGTGATACCGCTTCCGGCGCTGTCGGTGTATTCGAATATGTTTCTTGATTTCCGGGCGTTCCGTGTGCTTCAGGTGCAGGTGGGTGTAGACTGTGATTACTATACTCGTTATTACGGACTGGCGTATCAGCCGGCTACGATGACGTTCCATACGCAGCATGATGTGGAGGTGGGTAACTACGCGTTCTGCAATGCCTATTTTTCGGCGAAGCTGTATAAGTGCCGTTTCTATGTGCTATGGAGCCATGTGAATCAGGGATGGTTCAGCAAGAATTATTTCTCGTTGCCGCATTATCCGCTGAATCCGCGCTGCCTGCAGTTTGGCCTTAGTGTGGATTTTGCGAATTAGGCTTTTTTAGGCTTTAGGCTTTAGGCTTTAGGAACTCCGTAGGGTCGCGACCTGTCGCGACCGCCGCAGGGAAAGCGAGATTTGAGGATTTTTGGCGGGTGGTACCGGGGATTTCGGGGATTGGGGA
>CAMWRH010000059.1 GCA_947176605.1 uncultured Porphyromonadaceae bacterium | reverse complement strand
TCCTGGTGCGCGACACCGACAAGGGAGCCGAACTGCAGAGCCAGATCAATGAGCTACGCGAACTCCTGAAGGCCTACCGTCACGGCACACTCAAGGAGCGCAAATGACGGACGCTTCCGCAAAATAGTAGCCCCTAACCGCGGAGCGGTTATCGCTACGCCCCGCTGCCTGTCCGCCTTATTTTAGTGACATTAGACTTACCTCCTGAATGACATAAAAATCCCGGAGCTTCACGCTGAAGCCCCGGGATTTTTCTGTCTTGCTTAAGGGTGAAAGGGAGAGCGGATCACTGCTGCTCGGTGCCGGCGAATTCCATCAGGTAGGCCTTGATGAAATCATCGATCTCGCCGTCCATTACCGAACCTACATCGGAGGTCTGGTAATTGGTGCGGTGGTCTTTTACGCGGCGGTCGTCGAAGACGTAGCTGCGGATCTGGCTGCCCCATTCGATTTTCTTCTTTCCGGCCTCGATCTTGGCCTGCTCTTCCATGCGGTGGTTGAGTTCTTTCTCATACAGGATGGAGCGAAGGTGACGCAGGGCATTCTCCTTGTTCTTGGGCTGGTCGCGGGTCTCGGTGTTCTCGATAAGGATTTCCTCTTCCTCGCCGGTGTAGGGATCCTTATACTGGTAGCGCAGACGCACGCCGGATTCCACCTTGTTGACGTTCTGACCGCCGGCACCGCCGGAGCGGAAGGTATCCCAGCTTATGAGCGCGGGCTGGATCTGCACCTCGATGGTGTCGTCGACGAGCGGGGTGACAAACACTGATGCAAACGATGTCATGCGCTTTCCCTGGGCATTGTAGGGGGATACGCGCACCAGGCGGTGCACGCCGTTCTCCGATTTCAGGAAGCCATAGGCATAGTCGCCTTCGATATTGATCGTGACCGACTTGATGCCGGCGTCGTCGGCTTCAAGAAGGTTGGCGATGGTGGCCTTGTAGCCGTGGCGCTCGGCATAGCGCAGATAGAGGCGCATCAGCATCGAGGCCCAGTCCTGGGCTTCGGTACCGCCGGCGCCGGAATTAATCTTGAGCACTACACCCAGCTTATCCTCTTCGCGGCGCAGCATGTTGCGCAATTCAAGGTCTTCGAGGGCCTTGAGCACTGCGGCATACTGCTCGTCGACCTCGTCCTCGGTCACCAGACCTTCCTTGACGAAATCGAATGCCAACTGCAGTTCTTCCACCTGCTTGTCGAGTGCCTCGTAGGCCTCGATCCAGAAACGGAGTTCCTTGATTTTCTTCATCTGTGCCTCGGCTTTCTCGCGGTTTTCCCAAAAGTCGGGCACGTGTGTGCGGAGTTCTTCTTCTTCTACTTCGATTTTCTTGCTATCGACGTCAAAGATACCTCCTCAGCGCCAACTTGCGCTCTACCGCCTCTTTCAACTGGTCCTGGGTAGTCATATTAAGTTATTGTTATGTTATTTTGGTTATCTGTCGCGGAGCCTCTCCTCCCCATAGCGGGAGGGTGAGGCCCTGTATTATCCATATCGGCTGCCTGATGCGCCGCCGCACACACCTTTCAGGATTTGCGGGTGGTGCGCCGCTTCTTGGGAGCCGCATCCTGCGCCTCCATGAGCGCCTTGGCCTCTTCGAGCGTGAGGGCTGCGGCATCGGTGGTCTTGGGTATCTTGTAATTGACGGCCTTCTTCGCCCCTTCGGGCTTGTAGGCCAGATAGGGTCCGTAGCGCCCGTCGATCACCTCAAGGCCCGGCATCTCGGGGAATGACTTGATATGCGATGCGGCTGCCTTGGCACGCTTCTCTTCTATCAGTGTCACAGCCTCCTGCAGCGTGATTGTCTCCGGAGCCATACCCTTCGGGATAGACACGAAAGCGCCGTCATGACGCACGTAAGGGCCGAAGCGCCCTACGGCGGCCGTGACCGTCTTGCCCTCGAATTCGCCAAGTTGGCGCGGGAGTTCGAAGAGTTTCAACGCCTCTTCGAGCGTGATGCTCGATATGCTCTGGTCTTTCTTCAGACTGGCGAAGAGGGGCTTTTCCTCATCGGAGGCATCGCCGATCTGCACCACCGGACCGAAGCGCCCTATCTTGACCGATACGGGGCGTCCGCTCTTAGGGTCGGTACCGAGCAGGCGCTCACCTACCTTATGCTCCATCTTGAGGTCGTTGATGGCCTCGATGCCGGGGTGGAAACCCTTGTAGAAATCCTTTATCTCGCTCTTCCAGCCGAGTTTCCCCTCGGCGATGTCGTCGAATTTCTCTTCGACGCGGGCGGTGAAGTTATAGTCGAGGATATCGGGGAAGTGAAGGGTGAGGAAGTCGTTGACGATCATCCCGACGTCGGTAGGGACGAGGCGCCCCTTGTCGGATCCTGCGTTCTCGGTGGCGAGGCTGCGGGTGATGCGGCCGTCGTCCTCAAGCGTGAGGCGCACGTACTCGCGGGGTTCGCCGTCGCGCTCGCCGCGCTTGATGTAGTCGCGGTGCTGTATGGTGGAGATGGTGGGGGCGTAGGTCGAGGGGCGTCCTATTCCGAGGTCTTCCATCTTCTTTACCAGTGTGGCCTCGGTGTAGCGTGCCGGGGGCTGGGAAAAGCGCTGTGTGGCGGTAAGCCCGGCGAGTGTCACCTCTCCCCCTTTCGCAATGGAGGGGAGCATACCCTGCTGCAGCGGGTGGTCGGCATCGGGAGCGGAGGTGTGGGTATCGGCATATGCGCTCAGGAAACCGGGGAATTTCACTACCTCACCCTCGGCGCGGAAGGTCTCGGCTACGCCCGGAGCCTCGATTTCGACGTTGGTCTTCTCGAGCTGCGCGTCGGCCATCTGGCTGGCGAGGGTGCGCTGGCGTATGAGGTTGTAGAGGCGGCGCTGGGGCTCGTCGGCTCCTACGCTTTTCTTGCCGATATATGTGGGGCGTATGGCCTCGTGGGCCTCCTGGGCTCCTTTGGAGCTGGTGTGGTAATGGCGCACCTTCAGATACTCTTCGCCATACTCGCCGGAGATTTCCTTCGAGATGTCGGCCAGAGCGAGGTCGGAGAGGTTGAGCGAGTCGGTACGCATGTAGGTGATATGTCCGTCTTCATAGAGTTTCTGGGCCAGCATCATGGTCTGGTTGACAGAGAATCCGAGGCGGCGCGAGGCCTCCTGCTGCAGTGTGGAGGTGGTGAAGGGGGGTGCCGGCGAGCGGCGCAGGGGGTGTACCTTTACATCGGCCACTCGGAATGCGGCTTCGGAGGCTGCCTGGCGGCACTGTTCGAGCAGCGCCATGGCGCTCTGCTCGTCGGGGAGGCGGCGTGTGGCCTCGGCTTTCAGTTCGGCCCCGCCGGGGACGGTGAGGAAGCGGGCCGTGACGCGGTAATAGGGTTCGGCGGTAAAGGCGTTGATTTCCTTCTCGCGCTCGCAGATGAGGCGCACTGCCACACTCTGCACGCGCCCTGCCGAAAGCTGGGGCTTGATCTTGCGCCACAGCACCGGACTGAGTTCGAAACCTACGATACGGTCGAGCACGCGCCGCGCCTGCTGGGCGTTGACACGGTCTATATCGATGCCGCGCGGATTGGCGATGGCATTGAGTATGGCGGGTTTGGTGATTTCATGGAATACGATGCGCCGCGTGCGGTCGGCATCCAGCCCGAGCTCTTCAAAGAGATGCCAGGCTATGGCCTCACCCTCGCGGTCTTCATCGGATGCGAGCCACACCATGTCGGCCTCCTTTGCGGCCTTGCGCAGTGTGCGCACCAGATCCTTCTTATCGGCCGGCACTTCATAGTCGGCGTTAAAATCCGTAGCGGCATCCGGCTTGATCTCCTTTTTCGAGAGATCACGGATATGGCCATAGCTGGAAAGCACCTTATAGTCCTTCCCGAGAAACTTTTCGATGGTCTTGGCCTTGGCCGGAGACTCAACTATTACGAGATTCTTCATTATCGGCTGTAGAGAGATGTGTTACAACATTTCGTGGAGAGCATCCTGCGCCCCGGCCGGATACCGCCGCCGGAGAGGGCGCAAGGCAGCTGTCTGCGGCACCTGACGGTGGAATCCGGGCGCAAAATTACTAATTTTTTAATAATTTAACGCCACCACACCTTAATAAGTTTCGTTTTATCCCTCCGCAGAGCTCCGCAACCCCCTATTTTAGACCCGCGGAGAGGGGTAAAACGGTTGCAAAATCAGAAAAAAATCGTTAACTTTGTATGTTTTTATTGACTTCCCGACCCTACGGCCTCACAGCAGGCAGACACCCTGCCGCAACGCACCGCAGGGGGGCGGCAAAGTCAATCACAATCACCATCATACCAATGGCAAACGAAGAACAGCAGAAACAATATCAGGCCGACAACATCCAGGTGCTCGAAGGGCTCGAAGCCGTAAGAAAGCGCCCCGCGATGTACATCGGCGACATCTCCGGACGAGGCCTGCACCATCTGGTGTATGAGGTAGTCGACAACTCAATCGACGAGGCTCTGGCGGGCTTCGCCAACCACATAAAGGTGACAATCCTCGAAGACAATTCGATCCGCGTCGACGACAACGGCCGCGGTATCCCGGTCGACATGCATGAGAAGATGCACAAGCCGGCCCTGGAGGTGGTGCTCACGGTGCTCCATGCCGGAGGTAAGTTCGACAAGGGAAGCTATAAGGTTTCGGGCGGTCTGCACGGTGTGGGCGTAAGCTGCGTCAACGCGCTGTCGGACTATCTGCGCGCCGAAATCCATCGCGACGGCAACATCTACATGCAGGAATACGCTTTCGGCAAGCCCACCTCGAAAATGGAGGTGATCGGCAAGACCGACCGCACCGGCACCACAATCATCTTCCACCCCGACGCATC
The DNA here is from genome assembly GCA_947176605.1 of uncultured Porphyromonadaceae bacterium. Classification (GTDB taxonomy): domain Bacteria; phylum Bacteroidota; class Bacteroidia; order Bacteroidales; family Muribaculaceae; genus Lepagella. Next base: position 10,690 of record CAMWRH010000059.1, on the reverse strand, counting down.
GATTTTCACCGAGACCGTCTACGACTTCGAGACTCTGGCCAACCGTCTGCGCGATCTGGCTTACCTCAACGCGGGAATACGCCTCGAGCTCACGGATCTGCGCGAACGCGACGAGCAGGGGGAGCCGAAGAAGGCCGTATTCCACTCCACAGACGGGCTTAAGGAATTCGTGAAATACATCGATTCCGGCAAGGAGCCCCTTATCAACGAGGTGATACACATCAACACCGAGAAGAACGGCGTGCCCGTGGAGGTGGCGATGACGTACAACACTTCGTTCAACGAGAATATCTTCTCTTACGTCAACAATATCAATACCGTAGAGGGTGGCACCCATCTCACCGGCTTCCGCCGCGGTCTGACCACTACCCTCAAGAAATATGCCGACGACAACCATCTGCTCGACAAACTCAAGATCGAACTCTCGAAAGAGGACTTCCGCGACGGCCTTACAGCCGTAATCTCTGTAAAGGTGGCCGAACCCCAGTTCGAAGGGCAGACCAAGACGAAGCTCGGCAACAGCGACATTCAGGGCGTAGTGTCGCAGGCCATCACCGAGGCCCTCAACAATTATCTTGAGGAGAACCCGAAGCAGGCACGCGCCATAGTCGACAAGGTGGTGCTCGCCGCCACGGCCCGCCATGCCGCACAGTCGGCCCGCATGAAGGTGCAGCGCAAGTCGCCCCTCCAGGGAGCCGGACTCCCCGGAAAGCTGGCCGACTGCAAGAGCCGCGACGCGGCGCAGTGCGAACTGTTCCTCGTCGAGGGTGACTCGGCAGGCGGCTCGGCAAAGCAGGGACGCAACCCCCACTATCAGGCCATCCTGCCGCTGCGCGGTAAGATCCTTAATGTGGAGAAGGCCATGGACCATAAGGTATATGAATCGGAAGCGATCGTGAATATCTTCAAGGCGCTCGGTGTGACCATCGGCACCGAAGAGGACTCAAAGGAGCCCAACCTCACGAAGCTCCGCTACCACAAGGTGATCATCATGACCGATGCCGACGTCGACGGCGCACATATCGCGACGCTGCTGATGACTTTCTTCTTCCGCCGCATACGCCCGCTGATCGACAACGGATACCTCTATATCGCCACCCCCCCGCTCTACAAATGCTCCACGAAGGGTAAGAACAAAATCGAGGAGTATGCATGGGACGAGCAGCAGGTGCAGCGTTTCGTCGACACCCGCTGCGACGGCGACCGCAACAAGATGGTGCTGCAGCGATACAAAGGTCTCGGTGAGATGAATCCCCAGCAGCTCTGGGAGACAACCATGGACCCCGAGAACCGTATGCTCAAGCAGGTGACACTGCTCAACGCAGCCGAGGCCGACCACACCTTCTCCGTGCTTATGGGTGAGGAGGTAGGCCCGCGCCGCGAATTCATCGAAGCTCACGCGTCGTACGCCAATATCGACGCCTGACCCTATACCCTCTTACCGGCAGCGCCGTGCGCACCCCGCTCACGCAGGGGCTCCCGGCGCTGCCGCGCCTAACGAACAATCCCGTATGGAGACGACATAGCCGCCACCATACGGGATTTTCACAATTGTTAATTCAGCCCGGGCGCAAAACCAATGTATCTGTAGCTTTGTTAAAAAAGGCAGATTGCCCGAGGCTCCTACCGCACTCATTCAGTCAATATCCTCGATACGGGCAACCGATATATAACCCACAACATACTTAAATCATAATGTTATGAAGAAAACTTTTACACTTATCACCTTTGCCGCCATGAGCCTCGGCGCATTCGCAGCCTCTCCGAAGCACCACAATGAGGAGGGTCTCGACATTCGCGATGAGGCACACGACGCATTCGAAGAGAATGCCCCCGACGACCTGAAGGATGCCGTGCCGAGATTCGCGGTATTCGGAGTGCCGGGGAAATTCTATATCGGGCTGGGAGGTACGATCAAGCTTACGGCCGGTGTGGATGCGGGCGACCCGATCTCGAATCCCAATGAGTTTGTGACGGCCGACATCCAACCCGTCGGTCCCGGCGACCATACCAAATTCCAGATCTCAGCCATGCAGTCGAGCTTCTACCTCAACTTCGTGGGGCTGCCGGGCACCGACAATCAGATCGGCGCGTTCATCAACATGAACTTCCTCAACAATTACGTCCCGGTGCTGCAGTACGCCTATCTGAAATGGCGCGGCATAAAGGCCGGTTATGATTACTCGGTATTCTCCGATCTCGGAGCCACTCCCCCTACCATCGACTATGAGGGACCGAATGCCGCCACGGCATTCCCGGTGCCTACGGTCAATTATACCTATCACTTCGGCAAGAACAAGGCCTGGAGCGCCACGGCGGGTCTGGAGCTGTCGCAGCTGTCGCAGACAAATTCGGCCCATTCCAAGACCATCAACCAGGGTGCGCCCGACATACCGGTGGCCCTGGAATACAGCTGGAACAAATCACAGGACTGGGTGCGCCTGTCGGCCGTGCTGCGCAACATGTGCTACCGCAATGTGGAGTCTGACCAGAACATCGATATCGTAGGCTGGGGCATCTCGCTGAGCGGCACGGCTGAAATCGTGCCCAATCTCCGCGCATACTGGACCGGCACCTACGGCCACGGCATAGCATCCTATATCCAGGATCTCAACGGCGCCAACCTCGACCTCACCCCCAACGGCGACTTCTCGTCGCTCAAGGCCACCAAGACATGGGGAGCATTCGGCGCGCTGCAGTATAACTTCTCTCCCGATGTATACATGTCGGCCTCCTATTCCCACGTGCGCAATTACGCCAATCCCTGGGAAGGGGGCAACCCGCTTACATTCGGCGAGGCCTACAAGTATGCGCAGTATGTCAACGCATCGCTCTTCTGGAATGTGAATTCCTACATCACGACCGGCGTGGAGTATCTCTACGGACGCCGCGTCAACAATGACCGCACACAGGCTCATACCAACCGTATGCAGGCCATGATTCAGCTCAGTTTCTGACCGGGCCAAGTGTCTCCTTTACCTGATTCATTCTGAGTCTCACACTTTTCATCATAATAGCATGTACGCCCCGCCGCAACCGAGATGGTATGCGGCGGGGCGGATCATTCTTGCATTATGCCGGGCAGGGGGCGTCAGATAGCGCCGTAGACGCTGAGGGCTCCTAAGATGCGGTAGATGCCGAATACGCTCGCGCATGGGATGTCAAACGGAGGATAAGCCGGATTGAGGCTACGCGCCTCGATGCTCTCATCGCCACGGGAGCCGGGGTAGAGGCATTTCACCACCACGCCGTTGTCGGTATCCACCACGAGCGGATTGCCCCAGGGGATGAAGGAGCGGTCGTTGATGCGGCGTATGAAGAGGATGCTGCCGTCGGTAAACATCGGCTCCATGCTGTCGCCCGACACCTTTATGGCCATCTCGGCACCGCGTATCTGGGTGGCGATCATCTCGCACTGTTCGCGCAGCACTGACTCGGAGTACGCCTGTATGCGCCCGGCATAGGCAGCCGATGGCACGAGCGGCACCATCGTGATGCCGCGCGCCTCCATGGTGCGCTCCACATCGCCGGGGCTCACTCCCCCTTTCAGCAGCATCTCCCCTTTGCCATACAGCAGCCAGTCGGGGTTAAGGTCGGGGTAACGGTCGCGGATACGCAGCATCTTGTCGTCGGATATCGACCGGCGCATCGCGCCGATATAGGTGCTGCTTACTCCGATGCTTTGCGTGAAGTCTATCTGACTCAGACGCTTGTAATGCAGGTATTCGAGCAGGCGCTCTTTTACTTCTGATGACATGGCGGTGATGTTTTCTGTGGGGATTCCTTATTATCACGCAGGAGGCACATCTCAGTCAACACTTATCCGCAACTGATGAAATGCCTCCGCTATATTTGCAATGCTAAATTAATATTTAACTTTGAATCCTGCAAATTATGACTGACATTTCGACTTCCGCCACCTCGTCGCTGCGCGTCACGCTTCAGGACGTGATGGCCAATCTTAAGCTCGTATGCTCCTATCTGGGGTTTAAACGTGAGTCTGACCCCGACGGATATGCCCGTGTGGCGGCTCTGGATTCTGATGCGGCACTCGTGGCGCTGCTGATGGAGGATGCGGCGCTGCTGCTGACCGCGCGCTTCCCGGGACCGTTGCTGCGCTGGCGATATACGCGCAATGCGCTGGAATTTACATTTGAGGCCGCTGCCGATACCGAAGCCCTGCATCCGGCCATGACGCGGGTGGTGTGTCTGGAAGTGCTGCGCCGGTGGCTGCGTATCTCGGGCTCGGATTATGCGGATAGCGTAAGCGAGTCGGCAGCCGAAGCCGCTGACTCGCTTAAGATCTATTTTCCCGACACGCCGGAATCCGGGAGCGACGGCGGGGAGGCCGTATCCCGTAAGGCTTCGCCCCGACGGGTGCCCCCTATCTGAGCCTCCCTCATCGTGACGCTGACGCGACTCTACGGGGAGCCCGCGCGCACGCGACTCCGGTGTGCCACGCGGAGGTATCAGTAGCTTTCCTTCTCGTTGGGGAAGTCGCCGCTCTTGACGTCGTGGATGTAATGCTGCACTGCATCGTTCATCACGCTGGCCACATCGGCATAACGGCGCAGGAAACGGGGGGAGAAGCCCTGGTTGATGCCGAGCATGTCGTGCATCACGAGCACCTGGCCGTCGACACCGCCGCCGGCTCCGATGCCGATTATGGGTATCGACACCTCTTTGGCCACACGCTCTGCCAGCTCGGCAGGCACCTTTTCGATCACCATTGCGAAGCATCCCACCTCTTCGAGCATCTTGGCATCTTCAATCAGTTTCTGCGCCTCGGCCTCTTCGCGTGCACGCACGGTGTAGGTGCCGAATTTATTGATGCTCTGCGGGGTGAGTCCGAGATGACCCATCACGGGGATTCCGGCCGAGAGTATGCGCTCTATCGATTCGCGGATTTCCGAGCCACCTTCCATCTTGACGGCTTCGGCATGGCTCTCCTTCATGATGCGGATGGCTGAGGCGAGGGCCTCTTTGGAGTTGCCCTGGTATGTGCCGAAGGGGAGGTCGACCACCACGAGCGCACGGCGTGTGCCCTTCATCACGGATTTGGCATGATATATCATCTGGTCGAGGGTGATGGGGAGGGTGGTCTGGTTGCCGGCCATCACGTTGGAGGCCGAGTCGCCTACGAGGATGCAGTCGATGCCGGCGGCATCCAGAATCTTGGCCGATGAGTAATCGTAGGCCGTAAGCATCGATATCTTCTCGCCGCGCTGTTTCATCTCGATCAGTCGGCGGGTGGTGACTTTTCTTGTGTTGTCTACTGTGTTGGTTGACATTTTTTACCTGTTTTTTGTGAGACATCGGGCCGGAGGCAGCTACCTCCGGCCCGATGCATCGTGATGTTTATTTTACTCGTTTACCCACACCTGGAACTCCCACGGGCCGAGGTGGTTCGGCTGTTCGGCGGGAGCGCCGGTGAAGTAATTTATCTTGGAGTCGGCCGAAGGAGCCCGGTCGGTGAAGGTGATCATGTTCTCGCCTGCGGAGAGATTGACGAGCACTGTCACCTCATCGCCCGAAGCATCGCTGCGGGTGAAGGCCAGCACATCGGGCGATGTGGTCTGCCATACCTGCATGGTGTCCATCTGCCCGGATGCATTGAGAGCCGAGTGGTTGTGCTTCAGCGCATTGAGCATCTCGTAGAAGGATGTGAGCTGATTGGGGGTATAGTCGGGCTGCTCGGGGTCAAGCTCGAAGAACTCGAAGGGGTGGTTGAATCCCACTTCCTGACCGGTGTACATCATCGGCATGCCGGGGAGCGTATAGCTCAGCACCGCAAATGCACCCAGACCTTTGCCGTAGCGCTCGAACTCGGTGCCCTCCCATGAGTTGAGGTCATGGTTGGTGACCATGTTCATGTGTATCGAGCCTTTGGGGTACTCCTTGTCCTGACGTGCGATCAGCTCTACGATATCAACAGCGCGGGCCGGCTTGCGGTTCTGTTTCTGTGCCACGGCATATGCATTCTCCCCCTGTGTGGCGGAGATATCGTTGAAGAGATCCTTCATGGGCCATGCGTAGTCGGCGTTGAAGGAGTTGAGCAGTTCGGGCTTCGAGGCCTCGGCAAGCATGAAGATGGGCTTGATGGCGTTGAGCTCGGGTATCACCCCCTCCCAGAAGAATGTGGGCACTTCTCCTGCCACGTCGCAACGGTAGCCGTCGATGTCGGCTTCGGTGATCCAGAATTTCAGTGCGTCGGCCATGGCCTGGCATGTAGCCGGGTTGTTGTAGTCGAGCTTATAGGTGTCGGTCCAGTCGAATGGGCCGTACATCTCCCCTTTCTCGTTTTTGGCATAGTATTCGGGATTGTCGGTGACCCATGCGTTGTCGCAGCCGGTGTGGTTGCACACTTCGTCGAGTATCACTTTCATACCCAGTGTGTGGGCGGTGCGCACAAATTCCTTGAGGTCTTCCATCGTGCCGAACTCGGGGTTGACTCCCTTATAGTCCTTTACGGCGTAATATGAGCCGAGTGTCCCCTTGCGGTTCTTTTCGCTGATGGGGTGTATCGGCATAAGCCATACGATATCCACCCCTAAATCCTTGAGCTGGGGAAGGCGCTTCTGAAGCCCCTTGAGGTTGCGCTCGGAGGTGCCCTGACGCAGGTTGGCCTCGTAAATCACGGCATTCTCGATCCATTCGGGATGCGTTTTGGGTCGGGGTGCGGCGGTGGCCACCGCAGGGATCATCAGCGAGGCAAGCAATGCCCCGGCTACTACAGGCTTGAATTTCATATTGTTGTAAATGTAGGTGTTTAATTGTCTGATACTTTCGTCGGATGATTGCGGGGGGGTGCCGCAGGCTTTATCCCTATCCATTGGCGCCACACGGCAATCAGGATGCAAAAATAACACAAATATGCGGTGTGTGCAATTTCAATGCGGGTATTTCCATAATCCGGGGGATGAAGGCACGTAATCCGCATCCGCATTATATGAGGGTCAGCGCTCCGGTGGAGGAATCCATCATATATCCGGCCACGCGTATGTCTTTGGTCATCAGAGGGTGATTGCGGATCAGGTCGACTGTCTCGCGCACTGACTCGGCGCCGTCGTCGAAACCGTGCAGCCAGCTGTCGAGGTCGATGCCGCAATGGCGCATCAGCGATATATGCTCCTCGTCGATGCCGCGCTGGCGCATCAGTTCAAGCATCTCGGCGGCGTTCATACCCTGCACTCCGCATCCTGTATGGCCGATTACCATTATCTCCTCGACTCCGAGTTCGTAGACGGCCACAAGCAGCGAGCGCATCGTGGAGTCGAAGGGATGGGTGATGGTGCCACCGGCGTTCTTGATCATTTTCACATCACCGTTGCGTATCCCCAGGGCGGCGGGAAGCAGCTCTACGAGGCGGGTGTCCATGCAGGTGACTATGGCAATCTTCTTATCGGGGTATTTGGATGTGGCATACTCGCGGTATCCTTCGCGGGCCACAAACTCCCGGTTGTAGCTCAATATTTCGTCGATCATATATGTAAGGAAGTCTTTGAGGCGCCACTCCCTTGCAGCAGGGGGTGACAAACATGGCTCAAATTTAGCCAAATCCACGGATATATGCAAACCCGCGAACATCAAAATTCCATAAAAATCCCCCGCCCGGCAGATGCCGGACGAGGGAGTATTCTTTACCTTTGGCATGAGGGTGGTTTATCTTACCACACCCTTTGGCATGAGGGAGGGTTACCTTACCACAGCCTCGGCATAAGGGAGGTTTATCTTACCACTACCTTGCGGTTGCCGTATACGTAGATACCGGCCGGAAGCGAGCGGAGGTCGTCGGCTGTCACGCTGCGGAGCACCCGCACCCCCTGCATGTTGTAGACGTCGGCACTCTCGCCATCCACGCTCTCGAGAGAATCGACGGCGGAGTAGTTGTTGGCCACTTTATAGTAGTATCTCAGTTCGGGGCTGTTGATGAAGTCGTCGCCCCATGAGCCGGAGTAGAGGCCCTTGGCCAGCACGAGGCAGTAGTAGCCGTCGGCGGGGATGAGCGTATCCTTCCCTTCGGTAGTCTCCATAACCGTGAGCGTGATGGTGCCGGCTGCGATATCGGCCACGGGCTTCACCATGCAGAGGGGATCGCTGTAGAGGTTGCCCTCTTCATCGGCTTCGTAGATGTAATTCTTAGAGCGGTCGTCGCAGAACCAGAAAGCCGCCCCTTCGGGCACGCTGAGCACGAACGATGAGAACTCCTTGACCTCACCCTCTGCGGGGGTGATGACGGGCTGTCCGGCAGCGGCGACTGTCCATGAATAGATCATCTCGCTGTTGGCTTCGGAGCTGCCGTCGGCATTTACGCCGCGCATCGCTCCGGCAAGAAGCTGAAGCTTATAGTCGCCGGACTTGCCGACGGGGGCGGCAAGCACGATGTCAAGCTGATTGGCGTATTCTCCTTCCGTCACATCGAATGCCAGGTCATCGACCGTACCTACGCCATAGAGTGAAATCAGGCTCTTGTCGAGCAGTTCGGCCTTTTCGAAATCGGGGAAGGTGACGGTGATCGTGCCGAGCTCGCTAAGTGTGCCGGGAGCGGGCCATACGGCCTGGGGCACGTAAATCTCATAGTCGAGCGTCATGGCACCGCTCAGAGTGCGGGCTTCACCCTCACCCACATACCAGAACCCTTCGGGGATAGTGACGGTGTAGGAGCCGTTGGCATTGCATACATAGGGGAAGAGCACAGAGCAACGCGAATTGATCATCACATCTACCGATGCTCCCTCCACGCCTACCGACTGGATAGGAGTCTGGTCTCCCTGAAGGTAGATACATGCCACTCCGGTACAATCGCGATTGACCTCCAAAGGCTGGCCATACTGAAACGCGATTTCCTGCAGCCCCAGATAATAATCATTCGGACCGACGTTGACACGCTGGTCGGGCGCAGGGTAGACGGCCTGCACTCCGGGAGCTATTTCCGTAGCATATGCCTGCATGGGCATCTGCCACGCAAGTGCCACAGCCACTGCCGATAAACCCAAAGAGTAAATCTTTTTCATAACATTTGGTTATTAGTTTGGTTAATTTTCGCCATTAGCAAGGTACCACACTTACATAATGACAGTATTGGCTTTAAAATAAATTCACACTGCATCAAATACGGATAATTTATGTATCATCGTATCGATGTCGCAAAGATATGCAATTTATTCGATACCTGCAAATCTTATCGCCCAAATCCGAGCCGGGATGATCCCAATTCATCGGGATTCGCTTGATTCACCGGAATTGGCTCGATTCATCGGGAGTTACTCGATTTATCGGGAGTTGCTTGATTTATCGGGATTCCCTCGATTTGGCGAGGATTCGCTCGATAAATCCGGGTTAATCCTGATTAATCGCGATTTATCATTTGCGGATTAACGGGATTTTCAGTAATTTTGCAAGTTGAACAATAGGCTCTTGGCCTCATCGACCGGCCGACCCCGTTGCATCCCTCTCCGGAGCCCCGCTTATCACGGCGAATTGCACCGCAAGGGGTACTGATTACACGACAACTACTCACAACATCACTGCGATGGAATACAATCATAAGGAAATCGAAAGCCGCTGGCAGAAGTTCTGGCGCGACAATGACATCTATAAGGCTGAAATCAATCCGGCCAAAAAGAAATTCTATGTGCTCGACATGTTCCCCTATCCTTCGGGTGCCGGGCTGCACGTGGGTCATCCGCTCGGCTACATAGCCAGCGACATCTATTCGCGTTTCAAACGCCTGCAGGGATTCAATGTGCTTCACCCGATGGGGTACGATGCCTATGGCCTGCCGGCTGAGCAGTATGCCATCCAGACCGGCCAGCATCCGGAGAAGACCACTACCGAAAATATCGCCCGCTATCGCAGCCAGCTCGACAAGATCGGCTTCTCGTTTGACTGGAGCCGCGAGGTGCGCACATGCGACCCCGGGTATTACAAGTGGACGCAGTGGGCTTTCATGCAGATGTTTGACCATTATTACGACCGCGATGCCGACAAGGCTCTCCCGATTGACGCCCTGACGGAGCGTTTCGCAGCATCAGGCACCGAGGGTGTCAACGCGGCATGCGGCAAGGAACTGAATTTCACCGCCGAGGAATGGAACTCATGGGATGAGCGCCGTCAGCGCGAAGTGCTCATGAACTACCGTATCGCCTATCAGGGTGAGACGATGGTGAACTGGTGCCCGGCTCTGGGCACGGTGCTTGCCAACGACGAGGTGTCGGAAGGTGTCAGCGTGCGCGGCGGTCACCCTGTGGAGCAGCGTGTGATGAACCAGTGGTGCCTCCGTGTGTCGGCTTATGCTCCGCGTCTGCTCGCCGATATGGAGGAGCTGGAATGGAGCGATTCGCTTAAGGAGACCCAGCGCAACTGGATAGGGCGCAGCGAGGGCGCCGAAATGCGTTTCGGCGTGAAGGATTCGGATGTGGAACTCGAAATCTTCACCACCCGCGCCGACACTATCTTCGGCGTGACATTCATGGTGCTCGCTCCGGAATCGGCTTATGTGCGACAGCTCGTGACACCGGAGCAGAAGGAGGCTGTGGAGAAATATCTCGATGAGGTGAAGCATAAGACTGAGCGCGAGCGTCAGATCGACAAGCGCGTCAGCGGCGTATTCACCGGAGCCTACGCCATCAACCCCCTTCGGGTGCCGGGCTGCACGTGGGTCATCCGCTCGGCTACATAGCCAGCGACA
>CAMWRH010000058.1 GCA_947176605.1 uncultured Porphyromonadaceae bacterium | reverse complement strand
AATTCCTAATTCCTCCCTCCTAATTCCTAATTCCTCCCTCCTAATTCCTAATTCCTCAAGAGATCCTTATGCAGATTGTGACCGCACTTTTGCTCGACATGCTCTTCTCCGGTATCGCAGCCTATGGGTTTGCAGCCATCAGTCACCCTCCGAAAAGGGTGCTGAAATTCTGCGCCCTTATAGCAGCGCTCGGGCATGTGAGCCGATATTGCATGATCAATTTCCTTCACTGGCATCTGGTAGCCGCATCTCTGATCGGCGCACTCGTGGTGGGCCTTCTGGCCATTCTCATCGCGCCCCGTCTGAAGTGCCCGCCGGAGACATTCTCTTTCCCGTCGCTGCTTCCAATGATTCCGGGCATCTATGCCTACCGCACCGTGCAGGCTCTCGCCATGACCCTCACCACCAGCAGCGAAGAGGAATTCAGGCATTATTTCTATCTCTTCGAAAGCAACGGCCTGATCACCATCTTCGTAGTGCTTGCAATGGTCGTGGGGCAGATGCTGCCGATACTCATTTTCCCACGTATCTCCTTCACTTCTACAAAATAGGCCGTCTCTCCTTCTCCCCTCACCGTCTCTCTCCATCCGGGAATCCATCTCCCCCCCCTTCACCCTACAGCAAAACAACCATATGATTATGCTACATTCATATTCACGGATCAACCGCCACATATTCGGACTCCTATCATTCTGTCTGATTATTTCCACGTTATGTTCATGCACAGGGTCATCGGCCACTGTCGACGACTTCAACCAGCCGCTCTACACCCCTCAGTATGCCTCGGGATTCAAGATACTCGGGCAGGAAGGGAAACAGAGCAGCCTCATCCGTGTCACTGCCCCGTGGCAGGGCGACAACACGCCGGTGCGCGATCTCTTCATACAGCGCGACGGAGAGGCTGTGCCCGACGGGTTCTCCGGACAGATCCTCACGGGAGATGCCGAACGCATCGTCTGCATGTCGTCGACCCAGATCGCAATGCTGCATCTCGTCGACGGATCAAAAAATGTGGTCGGCGTCTCGGGTATGGATTTCATCACATCGCAGGAAATACTGTCGCGACGCGCTGAAATCGGCGACGTGGGGTATGACGGCAATATCAACTACGAACTTCTCGTCAGCCTTAAGCCCGATCTGGTGCTGCTCTACGGTGTATTCGGAGCAGATCCGATGGAAAAGAAGCTGCAACAGCTTGAAATCCCCTATCTTTACGTGGGAGAGTATGTGGAGGAATCTCCGCTCGGCAAGGCCGAATGGATGATGGCCGTGGCTGAGACCGTGGGAAAGCGCACCCGCGCCGAAGAGGTATTCCAGCAGATACCAGAAAAGTATGAGGCCCTTAAGAAAAGGGTGACGGATGCCGGATGCGGCACCCCGAAGGTGATGCTCAACATGCCTTACGGCGACTCATGGTTTCTCCCTCCGTCGCAAAGTTATATGGTGCAGCTCATCCGCGATGCCGGAGGCGAATACATATATCAGGGCAACGACTCCCGCTCCTCAAAGGCCATCGATATGGAGGAGGCTCTGCTGCTCGCCTCTAAGGCCGACAAATGGATCAATCTCGGGTCAGACATTCTCTCGGCTGACGACGTAAGCCGCGCGCTGCCGAATTTCGCCAAGCTCCCCGTAGTGGTCAATACCGAACTCTATAACAATACCGAACGCACCACCTCGGCAGGAGGCAACGATTTCTATGAATCGGGTGTCGTGAATCCCGACCTCGTGCTCCGCGACTTAATCAAGGCTCTGCATCCCGAACTCGTGCCCGAACCCTACACCTACTACCGCCGGCTCCCCGCAAAGACCCCGGCCGAACCCGACATCGACTCCGAACCGGAATATACCGGATATCTCTCGGCAGCCGACTCCTGCGCCATCGCCCCGGCTCTCTGATGAGTTACAGCTGATTCTCTCCCCTCTTCCCATATCCTCCCTGCCGACCCGCGCAGGCTCCCTTCTGCCGGTGTCCACCTTCTCTCTGCCTCCGATATCCAAGCCGCCTCTCTTCCCGTATATTATGCAAAAAAGACGACTCCTTTTCATCACATCGGCCATCCTCATGGCTCTGCTCTTTATTCTCGACATCGCTCTCGGTGCGGTCAGCATCCCCCCGGGCGAGGTCTGGAAGGCTCTTACAGGGGGCGATGTACCCCCCACCACGCGGGCCATCGTGATCGACATACGCCTCATGAAGGCTATCGTGGCAGTGGCCGGAGGAGCGGCCCTGTCGGTAAGCGGATTGCAGATGCAGACCCTCTTCCGCAATCCGCTTGCCGGCCCTTACGTGCTCGGCATCAGTTCGGGGGCATCGCTCGGAGTGGCGCTTTTTATCCTTGCGTCGCCGTTTCTGGCTATCCCCCAATGGCTCTCGGCGGCCGGTGTGGCAGGAGCGGCATGGATCGGCGCCGCTGCCATACTGCTTGTGATTTCGCTCGTCGGCCACCGCATAAAGGATATAATGGTCATTCTGATTCTGGGCATGATGTTCTCAAGCGGTGTGAGCGCTGTGGTGCAGATCCTGCAGTATATGAGTCATGAGGATGCCCTGAAGTCGTTTGTGATCTGGACCATGGGGTCGCTCGGCGACGTCACCCCCACACAATTATGGATTCTCCTCCCGGCCGTAGCGGCAGGGCTCATAATGGCCGTAGCCGCCATCAAGCCCCTCAATCTCCTGCTCTTTGGCGAGGAATATGCCGTCACGATGGGTCTCGACACACGCCGCGCACGCACGCTCCTTTTTATCTCAACCACCCTTCTGGCCGGAAGCGTGACGGCATTCTGCGGCCCTATCGGATTCATAGGCCTGGCCATACCGCATGTATGCCGGATGCTTTTTGATGATGCCGACCACGGTGTACTCGTGCCGGCCACGATGATCACCGGTGCCTCCGTGCTCCTCATATGCGACATAATCTCCAAGACATTCACCCTCCCCATCAATTCCATCACTGCCATGCTCGGCATTCCGGTGGTGGTATGGGTGGTGGTAAAAAACTCCGCACGCTCATGATCTCACTCCGCCACCTCTCTTTAGGCTACCGCTCGGCAACGCTGCTCGATGATGTAGCCGCCGAATTTCCTCAGGGCACCCTTACTGCCCTGATCGGACGCAACGGCACCGGCAAATCCACCCTCCTTCGCGCACTTGCCGGACTCAACCCGCACTATTCCGGCGAAATCCTTATCGACGGGACGCCGCTGCGCGAACTCAAAGGCCCCGAACTCGCCCGGCGCATGGCCTTCGTCAACACCGAACGCACCCGGATCCCCAATCTCCGATGCCGTGATGTGGTGGCAATGGGGCGTGCTCCATATACCAACTGGATCGGACGCCTTGCCGACACCGACCGGCAGGCTGTCAGCGATGCCCTCCGCGCCATCAATATGGAAGATTACGCCGACCGGCACATGGACCGAATGAGCGACGGCGAATGCCAGCGCATCATGATAGCACGCGCCCTGGCTCAGGACACCCCCAATATCCTGCTCGATGAACCCACCTCCTTTCTCGACCTGCCCAACCGCTACCGACTCGTGGAGCTGCTCAGCCAATTGGCCCATACCCGCAATAAATGCATCATTTTCTCTACCCATGAGCTCGACATCGCTCTGCGCCGCGCCGACCGCATCGCACTGCTCGCCGACCGCACCCTCTATAACCTCACGGCCCGCGAAATGGCAGATTCCGGACTGATTCCGGCCAAATTCGGCATCACTCTCTGATTTTTCACCCCTTCCACCCCTTTTTTTCACCCTTTTTCGTCGGAAAATTTGGTGATCCGGGATTTTTGTCTTACCTTTGCGGTGTATTAGTAAGGTAATACACTACTTCACTAATATCGCAACTATATCTTTCAATCCGGCATCCGGTCTGCCGCGACCACGGTGTATCGGCCCGCAGCCACTCCGTATGCCACAATCTCCACTGATTTGCTTTATGCTTAAAGTCAACGACATCACTTTCTCCTACAGCCGCCGCCGCAAACCGGTGCTGGAGAATTTCTCACTTTCCATCTCCGAAGGAGGGGTCTACGGCCTGCTCGGATCCAACGGTGCCGGGAAGTCGACTCTTCTGTATCTGATCACAGGTCTGCTTACGCCGGATTCCGGCTCAGTCAGCTACAACGGTCTGAATACGCGCCGACGCCTTCCCGAATCGATGGCCGACCTCTTTATCGTGCCCGAGGAAATAGATTTCCCATCCATGTCGCTTATGAAGTATGCCGAAATCAACGGGGCTTTCTACCCGAATTTCTCCATGGAGCAGCTCCTCGACAATCTCGCCCTCTTTGAAATCACCCCGCAGATGAATATCGGGCGCCTTTCGATGGGGCAGAAGAAGAAGGTGGCCCTCTCTTTCGCAATGGCTTGCAACACACGCCTGCTCCTGCTCGATGAGCCCACCAACGGACTCGACATCCCGGGCAAAGCCGCTTTCCGACGCTTTATAGCAGCTTCGGAATCCACAGGACGCATCATCATCATTTCCACACATCAGGTGCGCGATGTGGCCCAGATTCTCGACCATGTGCTTATAATCGACAATCGAAGGGTGCTCTTCGACCACAGTACCCGAGAGATCCAGTCGCGACTGAAATTCCTGGATACCGTCAACCCGGCCCTTATCGACAGAGCAATCTATGCCACAAGCTCTCCTATAGGTTCATCCATCATTCTCCCCAACACGGATGGCGAGGATACGGAAATCAACCTTGAACTGCTCTTTAATTTCGCCCATGAGGAGCCGGAGACCCTCTCCGGGATCTTCGACAAATCCCGCTGACCGGCTGTAACTCCCACCCTCTGAGCGCAGCCGCACGTTGCCGGCCTCTCCTTTACACGATTCCAAAACCTACATACACATATCTCCCATTATGGCAAACCAGATATTCTCGCCGCTTCGCTTCTCGGCATTCCTTAAGAAGCACTTCTACGACATGCGATCACAGCTTGCCGTATGCGCAGTGATAATCCTGCTGCTCCCGATACTCTTCTGCGTCGGTATCCCTGCATTGCGCCACTGCTACAGCTATCCCCCCTATCCCCATCTCATGGTGGCCGACCCGATGTGGGGGAATGAAATACTATTCTTCATGTTTTTCTCCATTGTAATAGCTGCCGTATTAGGATCCGGATTCTATGCAGATCTGAAGAAGAAGACCTCGCGCATAGCCACGCTCACCAATCCGGCAAGCCAGCTGGAAAAGTTCGCCACTTATTTCTGCATCTATATCCTCATGTTTGCGGTGCTGGCCATTGCCGCGTTCTTCCTTGCCGATGCAATCAGGGTGTGGGTATACTCCGGCACTCAGACCCCGGGTCTCAAGATAGGGTATCTCACCCCGAAGATGCTCTTCACCATGGGGGCAGCCATCCCGAAGCCTGACAATATCGACCCCTCTCTGGCGGATCTCGACCTGATCAAGAGTGTAATGGTATTCTCGATGGTGATTCTGCTGCAGGCTGTCTATGCCCTCGGATGTGCCGTATGGCCCAAAAATTCGTTTCTTAAGACCACGGCATTCCTCTTTGCCATGAATATGGTGTCGGGCTATCTGCTTTTCCTCGGGTTCCAGACATTCCTGACAAACGGCGCCGTAGTGCCCAGATTCGACATGGAGGCCAATGAATTTACCTGCTGCATTGCCGTTATAAGCATAGTATTGGCCATTGTGCTGTGGGTAATAGGCTATATGCGCTTCCGCGAATCGGAAGTGGTGGAACGTTGGTAACCCCCGACACAATGCCATCTTACTCTAATCCCGCAAGTTTATGCTTTTTGAAGAAAACAATAAAGCCATCTACATCCAGATTGCCGACCGCATCTGCGATGAAATCGTCAACGGCACATACCCACCGGATTCGCGTCTGCCATCGGTCAGGGAGTACGCCGCCGACATGCAGGTCAACGCCAATACCGTCATGCGCTCCTACGAGCGGCTGGCACAGCGCGGACATATCTACAACCGCCGTGGCATAGGCTTCTTCGTGGCGCCCGATGCACGCCGCAGGATTCTTGATGAGCGTGGCTCCGATCTGGTCGACAACCGTCTGGACAATATATTCAGCCTCCTCCATCATCTCGGCATCGACCCCGACACGCTGCGCGACGCTTACGCCGCATACCTGCAGCGCTCCTCTGCTGAATGTAATAATTCCATAAATTCCCTCTGATATGAAAACCTCCACATACCTCATCATCGGCCTGATCGCCGTGATACTGCTGCTGAGCTTCTTTATGCCGGCCATCTTCTTCACCACTCCTTCGTGCTGAAGCAGCCACGCCGCCCTCTCCCCTGCCCCCGCGTGCATCCCGCATATCCGGCATTACACTCCTGCCCAATCACATGGTGCCGACATCACCCTCTCCTCCGGTCTGTATCACCCTCTCCTCCGGGCAGAATCATCCTCACTTCGTGACCATACTGATATACTGATAAGTACCCGGCGACCGCTGTCATCACCCCCTGCGTGAACAATCAGTGGCCGCCGGGCGTATATTATTACAAAGTAATAACCCTATAAACTACTCCTCTCATGCGCCATACCCGACACATACTCCATCTCACCGGACTCCTCGTAGCTCTCGGCATCTTCCTCTCTCTGGGGAGTTGCGGCACTACAAGGGCTCATTTCGGTTTAGACCATGATATCGGCTACAACTGGAACGGAGGCTATTATGAAGATGCCCCTCCGCATCACCACAAGCATAAGAAACCGCCAAAACCAAAGAAAAAGAAACACTATAAGAAATCGAAAAAACATCACCACGACGACTGACATATCACTATAATCAAAGAAGCCGGACACGCATAACGCGCATCCGGCTTTTTTACGTATCTCTCACTATAATAAGGATATCTCACTATATTCAAAGAAGCCGGACACGCATGACGCGCATCCGGCTTTTTTATGTATAAATCCGTATCTGGCTTTGTGCGGGAGGATCGGGGGCTGATAGCCGCATCTCTCCCCTCGCTCTCGCCACCGGGATTATCTTACGGCTATCTTGTAGCTGCGGCTACCCTGACGCACCACATAGATGCCCGGGACAAGCGACTTGACTGAATCAGCTACCTTGACGCCGTTAAGGTTGTAGACCTCTACAGGAGCATTCTCATCAAGAATCATCTCCACGCCCACTACCTCGATATCGATCGGATCACTCAGGTATATCAGATTCGGGAAGGCGGCGTTGGTCATCACGCAGAGTGCGTCGGGAACAGAGACATTGAAGGTGAATACACCGTCGTTCTCCTCATATTCCACACCTTCTACAAGTTCATCGCCCATGATTGTGCCGTCGTCGCCCAGGAAGGCGCTGCGGTCGCGGAACCAACGGTAAGTCGTGCGGTTGACACCCACCATCAGCTGGTCGGAAAGGTCAATCTTATTGCCGTCGATGATGGTCACGGGATAGAGTGCCTGGTTGGTATAGTAGTAGAGGTTGTAGGTCGACAGTACGCGGGGGAGTGTGGTCAGCGTGAAGTAGTTGGTCGTAAGATCAAGCACCTTCAGGTTGCTGAGCACGTTGACGTCGAGCTCGCTGAGCTTGTTGTTGCCGAGCCAGAGCTGCTCCATTGCGGGCACACCCGAGAGGTCGATCTTCTCCAACTGGTTGCCGGTGGCCATGAGCTCCCACATGATGGGATTGTCGAGCTTGATTTCAGTCAGTTCATTATTGCTTACCACCAGACTCAGCAGCGACTTGTAGGCTGTGGCATCAAAGGTCTTGAGACCGCAGTTCTGAAGCACGAGATGCTGCAGCTCGCCATATGAACTGAAGTCCATGCCTGTCACGTCGCAGCCGGAGAGTGTCAGCTCCTTGACTGAAGTGACGGGAAGCTTCATCGTAGAGGGTGTCAGGCCGGAGTTCGACAGATTGACCGCAAACACATCGCTCATCTGCGACAGGTCGATGTTGGCCAGGGGCACATTCGACATGCTGAACACTGAGATTGCATCGCGATCATCATAAGTATATACCTTCACGTCGACTCCTGCATAGGTCTCGATGGGGAAGATCGTGTAGATTTGGTCGTTGAGTTTGTACTGCTCAAGATTGCCGTCGCCGGCCCAGTCGATATACACGAAGTTGCCGGGAGTGGCGGAAGTCATGATGAGGCTGGAGCTTACGGCTTCTTTGGTAGTGAATGAGGCGGCCACATGAGTCGGACGGTCAGCGGGCTCTACGTTGGCACTGCGGTAGATGTCGGCACCCTTGAAGTCGGGGAAGGCGGCATGTGTCCAGGTAGCGTAGATTTCGCCTATGTCGGTGGCATTGAAGATAAACTTCGCGCCGTTGGCTGTCACTTCATCAGATGTCAGTTCGCGGCCGTCGCTTACGGCATACCACTTGAATTCGGTAGTTTTGCCGTCGATAGTCACCATCTGTTCCGACAGGTTGCAGGAAGGAGCCTTTTCGGGCATACCCCACTCCTGCTGCGGAGCATATGTATAGTTCTCAAATGAGCCGTGAGCCGGAAGTGTCGACAGCGGGAAACGGTTGCCGGAGATATTCACCTCCTTGAGCGGAGTGTATTCGGGCACTTCGAGCGAAGCGAGGTTGTTGTTGGCGGCGTTGAGATACCACAATGCCTCGCAGTCCTGAAGGTCAAGCTCGGTGAGCTGGTTGCCTGACACGTCCACACGCTCTATATAGGAGCACTTGGAGAGGCTGAATTCGGTGAGCTTGTTGTCGGCCAGTTCGATCACCACGGGCGTACGGTTCTCGGTCGTGGTGAATGATGCGATTTCATTGCGGTTGGCGTATACCTCAGAGAGGAGATTCTTTGAGTTCAGCATGTCGGCTCCGGTCAGGTCAAGTGCCTCGAGCGCGTTGCCGCTGAGATCGAGCTGACGCAGACAGCGGTTATACTTAAGGTCGATTCCGCCCACACCGCAGTCAGTCACGGAGAGATAAGCCAGCGAGCGGGCCGCTGACACGTCGATTGAGCCGAGCTGCACATCGTTGATACCGAAGGCCGTAAGGTCTTCACCTTCGGGGATATATACGGTCATTGCGCCCACTACCTGCTTGTCGCCCTCTGCATTGGGAGCATCGGGAAGCAGATTGGTGGTAGTGGTGAAGTCTACGGGCTTGCCGTCACCGAAATCAACGCTGAATCGCTTCGGGTTCTCGGGAGTGGCGCCGGCGATACCCACACGCAATGCCACGGATTTGGCCGAAGGCTTAAGACGGTAAGTCACCATGGCGGCATCCTTGCCGTAATCTTCCGGAGTCTTGACGATAAACTTTGATGTCTCCAGCGGGAAATCCTCAAAGAGTGAATTGCTGAACGACAGGTATACGCTGTCAGGCGTAGCCTTGTAGAACTCTACGATACCCTGTGCATAGTTGTAGTAGTCGTCGCTGAGCTCTTCGTCGCCACACATGAGGCGGGCGGTGGTAGTGGTGCCCGGACGCTCGAGACGCGACTCGAGGTCAATCTCGTCGCCGGCGGCATAGCAGCGGGCCAGAGGGAGGGCGCGCTGATTGTAATAGTATTCGCGAATGCTCTCACGCGGAGCCGGGAGCGTCACGAAGTCCATGTCGTTTTTGGAGATATCCACCTGATACAGGTCGGGCGAACCGGAGAAGTCGATGGTGCGCAGATAGTTGTTGTTCACGGAGAGATGTATCAGGTTGGGGTTGCCCGTGATGTCGAGCTCGGTCAGCAGATTGTCTGACGCGAAAAGATACACCAGATCCGGGCACATCGATACGTCGAGTGAACGCAGTTTGGTCTGGTTGTTGACCACGCCGGAGTTCGAGCAGTACATCTGCTGCAGCTTCGTATTGGCCGAAAGGTCGATATCGGTCACGTGGGTCTGCGAGATGCTGAGGATAAGGAGCTCCGGGTTCTTGCTCACGTCGAGCGTCTCGACACTGGTCATGTCGAGTGAGAGGCGTGCCAGTTTCGGGCAGCCCGAGGGATCGCAGTAGCGCAGGTCGAGCGTATGATATGCGTCGATGCTCACCAGATTGGGATAATCGGATATGTCGAACGACTGGTCGAGCGCACCTACATTCTCCATCTGAATCAACACGAGCTCCGGATGGTCGGAACCTACCAGAAGCGGCTTACGGTCAAACGGGTTGTCTGACACATAAAGCGCCTGCAGGTGCTTCATGGCGCTCAGATCAAGTTCGGGCAGTATGTTGTGTTCTACATTGAGGATGTCGAGATTGATGAGCTGCGAGATGTCGAGTTCATCAATATACACACCCTCCAGGTCAAGATAATCGATTGCCAGAGGATTGCCATAGATTTTGACCATACCATCTTCGCTTACCTGCCCGGAGATTACGGTGCCTTTCATTTCACCCGTAGTGACATCGAAATCGGCCGAACCGATCTTATACTCTACAGGACCGAAACCGAAGTCGATATCCACATATGTGTCTTCGATGGCTCCGAGCACGATTGTGAATACGTTCTCCGCACCCACCATCTCATAGCGTTGCGTATGGAACGACATCATAGGCTCCTGTGTCTGGGCACCGGCGGGCAGTGCGGCTGCCGCCGTGAGCAACGTGGCGGCAAACAGAGTCTTGATAGGATTAAACATAAGTTTTATCTGTTAGGTTGGTTATTTAACTACGATTTTCTCCGTGTGCACTCCGTTGATGTTGAGCAGGTACACGCCTTTGCCAAGCCTGTCGGTCGGCACTGTGGCCTCATTGCCGCCGCAAGTCAGGGCATATGCCTCGGCGCCGGCCATATTGTAGACCTTTACATTCACTCCGGCAGCTCCGCCGGCCACTACATGATAGCCGCCGTCGACGGGTGTGACCATGAAGGAGCGTCCGGGCTCCGACTCTATGTCGGCCACGGAGTCGATCCCCATACGGCGCAGCACCTCCACCAGGCCTGCACGCGCATCAAGTTTGCCGGCACCCCATTTCACACTGAGCGAGGGATCTGACGTCACATCGGCATCCTTGCGTGAGGTGGCCTCGATGATCTCGCGGATATCGGAATAGGTCAGTGTCGGATCGGCCTCTTTCCAGAGTGCCACTGTGCCGGATACTACGGGAGTGGCCATGGAGGTGCCTACACACTGATGCCAGCTGTGGCGGCGTCCGTCGGCTTCTGCCGTGGCCTGGAGATAGTCGATCCCCACTCCGTTGTCCTGAAGGTAATATTCGTTGGTAGAGGATATCACGGCGGCGCCGGGTGCGCAGACTGTGGGAAGCTGACGCCCGTCGACCAGTGTGCCCCAGGAAGAGAAGGAGGATACCTCCTCGGCGGGGAACAGATCGTAGGAGTAGAGCTCGCCGTCGAGCGATGCCCAGGCGTCACGCGTGTTGTAGGATCCTACCACTATCGTGTTGCGTCCGGTAGCGGTGTCGCAGACTGTGCCGTCGGTTGTGCCGGCTGTCACTCCTAAGGATGCCAGGCCATGATCGCCGAACTGGAAGAACTGCCCGTCGGCAAACATGTCGACGCGCTGCCCGGCCGAACCCTTCACCTGAATCACCAGAACGTAATTGCCACGGTTGGCGGCAGTCTCCCAAAGCATCGCGTCGACCACACCGAAGTAGCGGCCGCTCTCTTCGGTGTCGAGCATACCGGCCACGCCTACGTATCCGGTGAAGTACTGCGCGAGCTGTGGCGATACGACGTCGGTGTCGTAGCTTGCGAATTCCGATGAACTTACATAATACAGGTCTTCGCCCGAGCCGTCAGCCTTGGCTACGGCGCGGAACACCACCGATCCGCGCTCCTTATTGTAAATCAGGGCCTGAATCTCAAACGGTTCGTCGGTATCGGAATAGATGTAGACCGGGCCTGTCACCACGTTGGGATATTCCACCGGATCGGTATTGAACGATTCCATACCCACGAGCAGCGTGTCGTCGGAATCGGAAAACGTCTTATGGGCCGCTATGTTGAGGTCGCCCTCATTGCCGGCGGCCACACATATGGTATTGAGGGTATAGTCCTCATCGCTGACTTGGTCAAGATAGTTGGCAAGCATCCCCGTGCCGTCATGCGGGCCGAGGTTGGTGCCCATCGAGAGGTTGATCACCACCGGATACGGGTGCCCCAGTTCCTCCTGCCGCTGATTGGCGAAGTTGAGGATTTCCTCAATACCCATGGCGATGTAATAGTCGGTAGAGGCGCCGCAGGCCACCGCTATGTCGGCCTCGGGAGCCACTCCGTAGTAGGGATTGTCGATTTCGCTGATTTCAGCAGCCCATCCCACGGGGCTGGCCGGGGCCTCCATCATCTGCGCGGCCTTCACTTTGCCACGGTATCCTCCGGCCATGATGCCCAGTGTGTGGGTGCCGTGGAAGGTGACGGAAGTTTCGGTATCGATCACCGGCATGTAGGAAGGGCCGTAGTTCTCGATTGCCGGCTCACCGTATTGGGTGGGGCGGAAATATGTGAAGTTCTGTATGCGGCTGCTGCCGTCGGGATTGCGGAAGTTGAGGTGGTTGGGGTCATATCCGCCGTCGACTGCGGCGCAAAGCACCCCCTTGCCTGTGTATTTGTAGCCCAGCACGTCGCCGGCCTGAAGGGCGTTGATTCCGGAGACTTCGCGCACACGGTCCATCTTACCTCTTACGGGGCGTTCGAGGCGTATGTGGGCTATGGCCGGGTTGGCGGCGATGCGCTCCACATCATCAAGGGGGATGCGGGCAAGGTAGAATCCGCCGCGTGTGGCGTGGAGATTGATATTCTCATCGGCAAGGTCAGCCGGGGTGAAGCCTTCATTAAGAGTGATAAAGGCGCCTACTGTGGCCACGGACTCCGGAGCCGCCGCGCTTTTGCGCATCAGCGTCCCTTTGCCGTCAGCCCTGCTGCCTACGGCAAATCCGCTGCGCAGCCCCCGCAATGTGGCTGAGGTCGCCGGGTCAAGCGGCGTGCCTGCCGATGCGGCTGCCACGGCAGCCGAGAGTGCCATGAGTGTAATTACGTTACGTTTCATAGTTTGTGTTGGTTGATGGTTGAAAGGAATATCCCCCGCCCTACGGCCCTTACACTGCCGCCGGGCAGGGGATATATTGAGATATGGGAATCTTCTTATTTAATCCGGATTTTGCGTCCGCCTACGATATAGCACCCCTTAGGCATCGCACGCAGTGTGGCCGCATCAGCTCCCTTATGGAGAAGTATACCCTGCAGTGAGTATACGTCGGCTGTGGCAGCACCTGAGATTTCCGATACGCCTGACTCGGTGCCCTTGACCACTTCAATCTCGCATGACTCTTCGATTGCCACATGGAAGCGCCCTTCGGCATCGGCCACGATGTCGCGGCCGCCGGCCTTCACGCTGATTTCAGTCGAGGGGGCAGGTGTCACTGTCACTACGGTGGAGACGGGAAGCTCCAGTGAGTCAGGTGTGCCGACCTCGGCTATCATGTCGTGCATCACGCTTACGTCTACTCCCTCTTCATAGCTGAAGCGCACATCACACATCTCCGGCTCAGCTGCGAAGAATTTGAATATGGAGCCATGATCCACATTATCCACCATGTGGATTTCTGATGTGTCGTAGGGGCCGAGTACCTGATGGTCGAAGTTGACCATGTTGTCGAAATAGCTGTAATACTCAGTCGCGGCGCATCTCAGCTCAAACTGCAGCGGGAGATCGGCCGGATTGAAGCCTACCATGTTGTAGCCGGGCACGAGATCTACTGTCATCATCTTGGAGGCATCGTCGACACTCAGAGTCACGCCGCCGTAATACCACCCCATTGCCGGATCAAGATAAATGGATGCATACCGGTCGCGGGCATATTCTTCGACATATACCTCTACCGTGGTGTTGCCGGATACGGTAAAGTCGGTCGTGGCTTGCACGCCGTCAACGAATACATAGGTGATGAGCCATCCCTCGTCGGGCACGATGCGCAGACGGTTGAGGTTGCGGGCCACCTTGACCACTGTCTCGTCGCGACCTGTCATCTCCACATAGTCATCATCGAGATTGCCACGCAGCACACGGAAGTGGGCCGGGAGTGCCTCGTAATAGAATGTCACGTCGTAGGGTTCGAGCGGCTCGGCCGTCACTTCGATATCATAGCCGGCATCATCTGTAGCCACAAACTCCAGATATGCACCATCCACACGGTTGCCGTTGAAATCGGCGCTTACGGTATAGTTGGCGGCATCGAGCTCGACACGCACCACGGTGCCCATCTTGACGGTGAAATCCGGTGCGAGCCACTGTTCACGGGGGATGATGGTAAACTGAGTGTCAGCCACCTTCAGCACCGCCCCTTCCGTATCGGGATTGACGAATGAGAATCTTACCGGGATATCTTTGTCGGGATAGTCTACATCTATTGTAATCACACCATTGTCGGCAAGCTGAGTCACCTTATATGTGCCATCGGAGGGTATGATTTCCACACCGTCGGCCATTACGCGATATAATGTGTGGCCGTAGATATAGGGTTCAATCCGGATCGGGAGGTCAAATTCGGGATTGAAGGCGATGGGGGCGAGAAGCTCGCTGCCTGTCATGTCGCGCGAGTCGCCGGCCAGACGCAGGCTTACGGCAGCCGGGTCGCCGTTGACATTGACGAGGAATCGCTGGTTGCGCTCGGCAGCCATAGAATAAGATACCACTTCCACGCGGTTGTCGCCGCTCCGCAATGTCGAGGGGTACAGGGTAAAGTAGTGCGAGCCGGGCTGGAGCTCGTTGTTGCCGTTGACGTTGACGGCCTGCAGGCCGTAGCCGTCGCGGGCGGATATCGTCACGCTTGAATACGCATCCTGCAGGGTCAGCTGGAGCGTACCGGCGTTCCAGCTTGACGCGTCATAAGTCTGATACATGTAGGTCACCGTGATCTGCGAAGGGTCGCCGACGATTGTGACATTTGTCTTGGGACGCTCCGATGCACGCACACTCACCGAGCATCCGTCGTAAAGTCTTGAGGGCTCCACATAATAGTTGGAGGTAAGATCTTTGGCGATTTCCTCGCCATCGAGTGAGATGGAATTTATTACATAGCCGGAGTTGACATTGACATTGAATCCCTTTCCGTCCGGCAGTGTCAGCGTCATCGTGCCGTCGGAGGCCCAGTCGTAACGTTTGGCATCGTAGCCGTTGACGAACAATACATAGGAGGCGACCGGATCATTGGTATCCATCTGCACCGTCACATCGGCCTTGGCCAATGATGGCACAAGCATCGCCATCAATGTTAGCAGCAAGTAGAAATGTTTCATGTGTGATTTAGTTTAAGTTGAAAATATATGATTCCGACTGCCGGACATGAATAATTCAAATACCAAATGCAAATCGGATGTATACTACAAGTGGAATATACGTTTATAATACATATCTCATCTTGCAATCCATCATAATGATAATCTGGAGCAGCTTTGACGGGATGCACAAAATTAAGAGTTTTTGGCTACACTTCCAAATTTTTACACTACCTTAGCTGTATGGTCTTATATCTACTACCCCACTGCAATTTATCCTATTGTAACTGATTGCCTTGACTTATTCCATGACTATATCGGGATATATGGGGGAGCGCCAACTACTTACTGGCAAATTGATATAATATATGGGGTCTGGCGATAAACGGGAATCAATGATAATCTAAATTATTTAACCTTTATTAACATTGCAAGTTTTATACAAAATAAGACCGACAGTTGTCGCGCTGTCGGTCTTTCCATGGGTTTGTATTTGTTTAAGGCGCAGGC
>CAMWRH010000057.1 GCA_947176605.1 uncultured Porphyromonadaceae bacterium | reverse complement strand
GACCCGTCAGGCTACGTATACGAAGCCGTGCCCGAAAACCGTGTGGAAGGGGTGCAGGCCACCATCTACTACAAGGAGACGAAAGAGGACATGTATGGCGACCCGTACGAGGAAATCGTGCTCTGGGATGCCGAAGAATATGCACAGCAGAATCCCCTCTTTACCGATGAATACGGTATGTACCAGTGGGATGTGCCGCAGGGTCTGTGGCAGGTGAAATTCGAGAAAGACGGTTACCTGACCGCCTACAGCGAATGGCTTCCCGTGCCCCCGCCGCAGCTCGATGTCAACATCGGAATCGTGCAGAACAAGCAGCCCGAAGTGACCGAAGCCCGCGCATATGAAGAGGGTGTGGAGGTGCAGTTTGACAAATACATGGACCTCACCACACTCACCGCCGACAACATCTACGTAAGCGCCAACGGCGAAAAACTCGCCGGCGAAGTGCGCCTCATAGACTCCGCACTGGCCGACGAATATGCCGATGAAGAAGACGCCGAGGCCATGCGCTACGCCTCGCGTGTGCGTTTCGTGCCGGAAGAGAAGCTCAGTGCCACCACAGGCGAAATCCGCGTCACAGTAAGCCGCAACGTGCTCTCCTACGCCGGCATACCGATGACAGAGACCTACTCGCAGGTGCTCGACGTAGAGAAAGAGGTGCAGGCCGTATATGCCGACGACGTGAAAGTGCTTTACGGCGGCGAAAAGGAGGTGACCGTATTTGCAGTACCCTTCGACGCAGCCGCAGGGCGCACGCTCCGCGTGGCCACATCATCCGACCTCATCGCCTCCATCGATGCCGCCGAACTGACACTTGACGCCGACGGCAAAGCGGTGGTCAAAGTAAGCGGCAACCTCCCCGGCAGCGCAAGCCTCTCATTCACAATCGACGACGTCACCGTCACTGGCGACTGTGCAGTCGATGTAGTGACCGAGATAATCACCGCCGAAGCTCCCGTAGCCTCGCGGGCCAGCGGCACAGCCGTATACCGCGGTACCAAGCTCGAACTGACTACCGAATCGAAAGACGCAGTGATCTACTTCACCACCGACGGCACATGCCCATGCGATGCCGACGGCACACGCCGCAAATACACCGTGCCCATCGTAATCGAAGAGGATATGCATATCCTCGCCATGACAAGCGTAGGCAACAGCGACAACGACGTATCCGAGACAGTGGAATTCAACTACACCATCAAGCAATCCGACATCGACTTCCAGATGGAGGAAGGGTGGACATGGATCTCGCACAACCTCGCCGACGGCGTAGCCGTAGCCGAACTCGCAGCCGATGAGGCAGTGACACGCATACTCAGCCAGACACGCGAAGTGATACGCGACCCGCAGCTCGGCCTTACCGGCACACTGACCGAACTCTCGGCAGCCGAAGGGTACAAGATAGAGACCTCAGCCCCCACCGGGCGCATGCGCCTCAGCGACGTGGCATGGAATCCCGCCACCCCGATTGCCCTGAATGCCGGATGGAACTGGCTCGGGTATCCCGTAGCGCAGACCATGAGCGTAGACGAAGCCCTCGCACCCACAGAGGCCGAGGTACTCGACATGATAGTAGGGCAGCACGGATTCGCACAGTATGACGGCGAAAACTGGATCGGCACGCTTGAGACGATGGTGCCCGGCATGGGATACATGTACCGCAGCCAGTCGGCCAAGCAGCTTACCTACAACACCTCGATAGTCAGCACGGCAGCCGCGCGTTATGCCGCCGGCATAGCCACGGGGGCACCCCTGGCAGTGGATATCCGCAAATACGCACAGATTATGCCCGTAGTGGCCACGCTGCGCAATGCCGATGGATCGGAATGCGACAATGCCTCCTATCAGGTGGCCGCATTCTGCGGCACCGAATGCCGAGGCATCGGCAAGGTGGCCGGAGGCCGGGTGATGATGGCCGTGTATGGCAATACAGCCGACCGCATCACCTTCCGTGTGACCGATACCGAAGGCACGCAGGAATATCCCGTAAGCGAATCGCTCGGATTCACCGAGAACGCCATAGGCGATATCTTCGCCCCCTATGCCATAGAAATCGACAGCACTACAGGTGTGGCGGAAGTGCGGTATGACGGCAGCGTGCGTCTGGCCGTAGAGGGAGAGATGCTCCGCATACGCGGCATCGCCTGCGAAGAAATCGGACTCGTGGAACTCTACGACATGGAAGGGCGCAAACTGCTGCGCGCCACCGACGTGCCGGAATCGGGAATCAGATTACCCAACCTTTCCAACGGCGTGTATGTGGTGACCGTAAAAGCCGGCGGCGACTACACCTACCACAGAATCGCCATCAGATAACCCTCCAATCAAATGAAAAATTCAATCATCAGATTCAGATATGCGGTAATCGCACTGATACTGACCGTAGCAAACGGAGTCGGGGCCTTGGCCTCGACCCCGTGGACGGTCAATCCGGCCGACTACCGGTATGACATGAGTCTATATCTCGATGTCAGTTTCGTGGCATCCGGGATGGACTATTCGCTCTACGACGTAGGGGCCTTCTGCGGCGACGAATGCCGTGGCATAGCCGAAGTGCTGCCACTGGGCGACGGGCGTGAATGCCTGTACCTCCGTGTGCGCAGCAACCGGGAAAGCGGCGAAATGCTGACATTCAGGTATTACAACCGCCTTACAGAGGAAGAGCAGCCCATAGACCTGGTGACCTTCCCCTTTGAACAGGACACGCGCCTCGGACTCCCCTCCGAACCCTATGGAGTGACGATAGTGATACACTACGATATCACCCTCGGGGCTGCCCCCGGTGGTTCGCTTGACCAAGAAAGTGGCCGCGTAGCCGAAGGAACCGAACTGACCGTGACCGCAATCCCCTCCGAAGGGTATCACTTCACGCAGTGGTCGGACGGAGTGACCGACAATCCGCGCGTCATCGTGGCCGATGGCCACCTGACACTTGAAGCCGGATTCGAGGTCAACAGCTACCGCCTCACCTACCTGCTTGACGGCGAGATCTATAGCGAGCAGGATGTAGACTACGGCACGGCAATCCAGCCCGAGGGAGAGCCCGAAAAAGAGGGGTACACCTTCACGGGGTGGAGCAACCTCCCCGCGACGATGCCCGCCGGAGACGTGACCGTAGAGGGAACGTTTACAGTCAACAGTTACCGCCTCACACTCTATCTCAACAAAGAGGTCTACCTCACCGAGACACTCGAATTCGGCGCACCCGTGACACTGGAAGTGCCCGAAGTGCCCGAAGGGATGGAGTTTAAGGGATGGGAAGGCGACATACCCGAATTCATGCCCGCCTGCGATGTAGAGATCTATGGCACGTATGGCATATCCAGTTCTGTGGAACAGATACAGATCACCGATGATACCGAAGTGACCATATGCAATCTTCAGGGGCAGGTGATATGCCGCAACGTCAAATGGGAAGAGATCGCACCTCGCCTCAACCCCGGCCTTTACCTTGTAAACGGCAGGAAGATACTCAAAGGGGGATTGAAATGACCGGCAGATGATGCTGTCTCCGCAGTACGGATCCGGATATCGGGTTGCAGATGTGGCAGCCAAGACCGCGATGAGGCAGTAATGATGTCTCTTACATAAAAAGACAGAAGGCAAACACCCCTTTAGGGATCGAGTTTGTCTTCTGTCTCTATTTTTTGGGGAGGGGGAGTGGTTACCGGTGGCGTTCGCGGGCGAGACGCTGGTAGATGCCGGGTTTCAGTCCGGTCTCTTTGGTGAAGACGCTGATGAAGGTGGCTTGCGAGCGGTAACCGATGCTTTCGGCTATCGCCTTAAGGGTCAGATGTCCGTAAGTGTCGATGTCCTCCAGACGGCGCATCGCCTCCTTGACGCGGTAGCGGTTGAGGAACGCCCGGAAATTTATGCCATACTCATCATTGATCACCTCCGAGACATATCGTGCATTCGACTCGCATGCCGCCGCCAGACGGTCGATGCTGCAGTCGGCATCGCAATAAAAATCAGGATTCTCCATCACCTCCGCTATGCGACCGAGCAGCAGACTGCGCCGGTCGGCATCGATAAGCAACCGCCTTGCCGACGGCGAAGCCTCGGTGTCATCGGCCGCTACGGTCAGGGGGGACTCTTCAGCCGGTGACTGCGCCTCGGGGCGTGGCTGAATCTCGGCGCGGCGGCGTTCATCAGCGCGACGGCGCTCCTCCTCGCGCAGCAGGGCAGCATTGCGGTCGTAGAGCACCTGCCAGGCAGCCAGCAGTTTGCGCTTCTGCCGCCAGAGCGACACCGAAAGGATCGCGATAAGCAGCGCCACCGCCACCAGAGTGATGATCCAATAGCGTTGCTGAGTATTCGTATAGCTGAGCGACGTGATGGTATACGCATCGGCCGACTGCTCGTAAAGCGCCTGCGAATTCTGAATCAGATTGATCGTCTCGCGACTGAACAGCGAATCGGCCAGCGAAAGATAGGCCGACTTGCAGCGCAGCGCCTCGATATCCTCACCTTTCGCCTCATAGACCCTGGCCATCGAGCGGAGCGACTCCACCAGCAGATTGTTATAGCCGCAGCGCCGCGCCATATCCTCATTGCCCCGCAGATAGAACAGCGCAGAATCCAGCCGTCCCCCCTTCTCATGAATCTCCGCGATATGCGAGATTGCCGCCGCCGCGCAGTCGGCCTCATGCATCGTATCGCGGGCGAACACGGCAGCCCGGCGGAACTTGCCGAGAGCCGCCTCGCGGTGACCGCGGAGATTGTCGAGCAGCGCACTGTTGAGCAACAGATCATAGCGCGAACGTATATCCGACTGCCGCAGCGAACCGTAAAGGTCGTGATACTTCAATGCCGAATCCGGCATCTGCTTAAGATAATAGGCATAAAACAGATTATTATATACAACCTGCATCACCGGCGACTCCGGATCGCTCCCTACCGCCTGCATGGCCTTGCGGTAGAAGCGTATGCCTGAATCAAGGTCGTCGATGGCAGAGAATACATTCCCGATCGAAGTATATATAGAGGGGAGAGGGGCTGACAGACCGTTGCGCTCCGCGATGCTGCGCGCCTTAAGGAACGCCTGCATCGCCTCCGCGTAATTTTCAGCTCCATAAAGTATGGATCCCCGACGCAGATGGGCGCGGGTGAACATCAGGCGGTCGGACTTGCCGTCGTCGCGCGAGCAGACCACGGTAAGGATCTTCAGCGCATCATCGGTGTCGCCGCGCTGCAGCGCCTGTTCTCCCTGACGGAAGAGTGTATCGGTGCGGATGGCTCCCATCAGGCGCATGTCGGTGGTGAGCGATGCGCGGGGGTATGCCGGTGCGGTGCCGCAGATGAGCAGCAGAGAGCAGAAGATCGAGAGGAATATATGGCGTATGATGGAAGGCATTTAAAGAAAAAGATAAAGGGGTGATCCGGTAAAAGCATGATGCGAAGCGGCAGAGAGGCGGAGGGGAGAGGGAGCGTGGAGAGAGTCGGGCGGAATGGTCATCCGGATGCAAATTTAATGAAAAGCCGTAGAAACGCAAAATGACAAGTGTAAGAGTGAAAATGGCAGTATGATAGTTAAAAACGGTGGATAAACTTATAAATTCGCGAATTTGTAATGTTTTTTAGAAAAAATTAGGGTGTGGTGCTTACTTAATGAGTATATTTGCGGAGTAAAAATCAAAACACCCGCAACATGAAACAAAATTACAAAGCGACAAAAAGGATGTTGGCCGTGCTTCTGACGGCCGCCCTGACCCCGGCCGCATGGTGCGCGCCGGCCGCTCCCGTGGCCCTTAAGGCCGACGTAAAGGGAACGCGTGTAGACCTCGGATGGAGCAACGCCGACGCCGGGGCGGTGGTGCTCGAAAACGGTTTCGAAGACGAGGCATTCCCTCCGGAAGGGTGGAGCACGAAAGTGACCAACGACTACAAATACCTCTGCAGCTGGTTTGGCTTCCCGGGCGACGACTTCATACAGACCGGCAACTATACCGACTACCTGCACAGCGGCGAAGGGTCGGCCATGATGTACTTCGACATGTATGCCATGTACGGCGACCACGACCCCGCGCAGGACGAATGGCTCATACTCCCTCCCACCGAGGGGGCTGCATACCTGGAAGTATGGTCGTACATGGATCCGAAGATCCTCGAATACGGACTTGACGAAGAATTCCCCGACCACTACCTCATACAGGTAAGCTACGACGGAGGCGAAAAATGGGAAGAACTCTGGGACGCACCACACGATGCCTCCCCCCTGGGCGGATGGCAGCAGGTGACCCTCCCGATCCGCCAGAGCGACCGGCCTGTGACCGTGGCCTTCCGTGGATACAGCGAGACTGGCGAGATGGTGCATTTCCTCTGGGGACTCGACGACGTGCGGCTGCTCGGATCAGCCTCCGGCGATGCCGACGGCAGGGTAGAGGGATACACCGTAAAAATCAACGGCCAGACAGTGGCAGAGCACGTAAAAAGTCTGCAATACACCGACCTCAGTCCCAAAGAAGAGGGCACATACCATTATGAGGTACTGGCCGAATGCGGCGGCACGCTCTCCGAAGCAGCCTCGCTCGACGTGACAATCGGCCATATCGAACTCCTCCCCCCGACCGACCTCGAAATCACCGCCACACAGGATGAATGGGACGAGACATCCTACGTAATATCGCTCAGCTGGAAAGAGCCGGAGGGTGAGTTGGCCCCGGTGTCGTACAGCGTATACTGCGACGGCCTTGAAGTGGGATGCATGCTCGAAGAACCCGCAGTGGAATTCTGGGGGTATACGAAAGGAGTGTATCTCTTCGAAGTGGCAGCCCTGTATGAGAATCCCGACGGCGAGTCGGAGCGCGTAGGCCGGCGCGTGGCAATCGACACCCGCTACAACGCCCATTCGCTCAAGGCCGAAGCCGACGGTGAGAAAGTGCGTCTCAGCTGGCAGGCTCCCGAAGAGGGGGACGCGAAGGTAAGCCATTACGACGTGTGGCGCGGCGACGTAAACATAGCCACTGAATGCAAAGAGACCGAAATCATGGACGATGCCCCCGCCGGACTCTTCCGCTACAGTGTGACCGCAGTATACGAAGACGGCGAACGCGCACTCCCCGCGATACTCGACTTCGAGAACGGCAAAGCCGAACCCCGTAAGCTCACCTTCGCCGAGAACTTCAATACCGGATTCCTCCCCGCCGGATGGGAGATCGAAAACCTCTGGGACAACACCCCCGACAACCTGCTCTGGCAGTTTGACGATCCCACCGGACTTGGCGTAGAGGGAGAAGGCTTCGATGGCGCATTCGCCTCGATCGACTGCCTCAACGCAGGATTCTACTCGCTTGACGGCGCATTGATGACACCTGAAATCAGCGTCGAGGGGTGCGACCCGGCCACACTTGCCGTGACATTCACCTACGACTATGCCTCGACCGGAATGGACTCCGAGGCCCTGTTTGAGGTATTGCCCGAAGGCGCCGCCGACTGGGTACCTGTGGAGATGCTTGAATCCTATGATCCGGAAGAGATGAACTGCGGTTTCGCCCCTAAGACGGTGACCCATCAGCTTGCCGACTACATCGGCGCCGCCCCGGTGATACGCCTCCGCTGGCGCTATAGCGGAATGATGGACTATCATCTGGCCATCGACAATGTAGAGGTATCCGACGCCAACAGCGGCGTGACCGCCGCCGAAGCCGATGACGTGAAGGCTTGCGTGCGCGACGGAGCCATCGAGGTATACGCCTCCGCCGGAATCGAGGGGGTACAGGTATACACCATCGACGGATGTCTTGAGACCTCAGCCGAACCCCATGGTGCCCTTACCCTCCGTCTGCCGGCCTCCGGCACAGGGGTGCGTATCGTACGCGTAGCGGCTTCCGACGGCTCGCACCGCACATTCCGCCTGATGCTCTGATATGCCGACCCGGTACAGGCATATCCATCACGGCCAGCGACCGCACACAGCCGCCGCCCGGCGCATAAGGCCCGATACATAAGGCCTTGATGGAATAGACATACAACCCTCCGCGAAAGCGGACAGCGACTTCAAAAACAGAGACAGCCATCCGATTCCGGGTGGCTGTCCTTACATATAATGGGGGCGGTAATGACAGGTTATTACCTGTATTCGGGAATCCGGTCAGGATGAAAGGTGATGGAGGCAGAAACGGGAGAGGTGGCCATGAAATAGCCGAGACACAGAGACCCGGTGAACATGGCCGGACCGTTGCTGTCGTTCTGCAGCGCTTCGAGATAGTCGTGCATCCCGCGTGTTATGGGCATCACGGTGCATGTCATGACATCACCGTCGAAGAGCACGGTGTCGTCATCCTCCTCATCCGTATCGCGCCGGGATGTGAGGGTAAAGAATGTGCACAACCCGTCGACGGCTCCCCGGTCGTCGATTTCCGACCATTGGTAGATTTCCCCGTTGCGATATAGCTTAACCCAATAGCAATCACCGTCAACGGCGGGATTATCATAAAACCGCCCCTCGAGGACGGCCACCTGATCATAGGGCATATTGATCCAGTTGAACTCCAGACTCTCAATTTCCACGGGGGGATACATCGTGGTCTCTGCCTCATAGCGGGATCCGGCGCGTTCTACGGTCAGGCGGTAGTCATGTCCGAAGATACCCGGCGCTGAATCCGCAAAGAATCCATCCGCATCGGGGAGGAGAGTGACAGATGTGCCGTCGGTGAGGTCGGTCAGGGTGACGGTGGCATCCGTGAGGCGGGTGCGGTCCATGGGTTCGTCCATGGGGGTGGTGAGTGTAATCCCCACCTTTGCCCCGTCCGGGGTAAGCGTAGCCTCGATCACCGTCAGCGGGTCGATGTCGTGATACTTGAAATCCAGTTCCTTCTCGCATGAGGAGAGAAGCATGATGGCGAGGGGGAGGATAGGGAGGAGGAGTGATGTAATATGCAGTTTCATGACAGGCTCAGAATTTAAGCGTATATGATACGGAAGGGACCAGCCCGTACATGGCGTGGAGTACGGCGCGGGTGCCGGAGGGTTTCGACGGGTCGTCCTCGAAATAGACCACGTAGGGATTATATCGGCAATACGTATTGTAGATGCCGAAAGCCCATTCATAGGTGAATTTCGTTCCGGTATGGGTATACCTTGCAGAGAGGTCGAGGCGGTGGGTCGGCGGGGTGAGGTAGGCGTTGCGCTTAGAATAATAATAGCATGTCTCACCCGCGATTTCATACTTCACATCGGGAGCCGTAAGCGGCTGCCCCGACATGAAAATCCATGATCCCGAGAGATCCCAGCGGTCGGTCAGGCGGTAGATTGCCGTGACAGAGAAATCGTGGCGGCGGTCGTTGGTGGCATTGTACCACTGGCCGTCGTTGATACCCGGGATTCTGGTTTCGGTGCGTGATATGGTGTAGGCCACCCATCCGGTAAGCCGCCCTGTATTCTTACGCAGCATGAACTCCGCGCCGTAGCTGCGTCCCCGGCCTCCGAGAATGATGCTTTCGAGAGCGATGTCGGAGAAAGATGTGCGACCGTCCATATAGTCGTACACATGATCCATGCTGCGCCAGTAACCTTCGGCCGACCAGTCGAACGCCCCGTCCTCCGTCATCCCGCTGTAGCCGATGCCGTACTGCATGGAGCGCTCCGGCTTCACCTCGGCCGAGGTCAGCGCGTACCGGTCGAAGGGGAATGATGTACTGCTGGAGCGGATGGCGTGCAGATTCTGTGAGGATATGCCGAATCCGGCCTTCAGATTATGCAGGGGAGTGATGTCGTATTTAAGACTTACGCGCGGTTCGGCCTCGATGTATGTGGCGGGATCAAACTGAGCCGGGGTCCCGGCACCGGACGTGGCAAACGAATGGAACCTCCGCTGCGACAGCACCGAAGCCACATTCAGGCGCACCCCGGCCGTGAGGTCAAGACGGTCGGCAAACCGTCCGGCATACTCCGCCCATACAGAATTCTCCCATAGCGAACGGATTTCCTTCTCCTTCAGCGAATTGACCAGCCACTCGGCCGACTTGACACGGAGCAGTTCAGAGCCGAGACCTAACTCGAGGGTATGTTCCGCAGAAATGCGGAACCCGATCTTCTCCTGAAGGGAATAATTGTGGATATACGTCCACATCACCTGATTGAGATCCATGATGTCCATCGACATTTTCGGGTCGAAGTGGGTGAAGGAAGTGGTGGTGGTGAATGTCAGGCGGTCGGCGGCGCGGGCCGTCCAGTTGACTGATGCGCCGAGATTACCCCAATACAGCCCCATAAGGTCGGCTACCGCCATATTGTCGTGGCTGATGAAGAAAGAGCCGTCGATCATGTGTGCCGAAGAGGGGCGGTAGCGCAGTTTGGCCGATACATCGTAAAAATTCATCACCGTACTGCGGTACTTCGGTACAATTTTCAGAAACGCGTCGACATACGAGCGGCGGGCAGCCACGGCAAACGACAGTTTATCCTTCACTATAGGGCCTTCGGCCTTGATTTTGGCTGCGAGGATACCGACAGTGGCCGAGGCGTGGTATTGCTCCATGTCGCCCGGAGCGAGTGTAGTGGCCAGCACCGAGGATGTGGCATCGCCATAGCCGGCCGGGAGAGCCCCCTTATAGAGGGTGGCGCTGCCGAGGGCATCATCGTTGAAGGTGGAGAATATGCCCATAACGTGCGAAGGATTGTAGAGCGAGATTCCGTCGAGCAGCACGAGATTCTGGTAGGCGTTGCCACCGCGCACCTCGAAACCGCCGCCGCCATCCCCCTCGCTTCTTACGCCCGGGAGCAGAGTGATCGACTTAATGATGTCGGCTTCGCCGCCGAACGCCGGAAGCTCGGTAAGCCGGGACAGCTCGAGACGCTCGGCTCCGAGGCGCGCGTTGTCGATACGCTGCCGGGCCGAACTGCCGGTGACCACGACTTCCGTCAGTTGCTCGGCCGCGATGGAGTCGGGGAACTGCCCGGCTGAGAAGGTGTCGGGGAGTTGCTCGGCGGGGAGGGTGTCGGGCAGTTCGGTGCCAAGTGCTGTGGTCATGCTGCCAATCAGCACTAATCCTAAAATACCTGTATTCTTTATCATGGATAGTCCGGTTGATAGGGGAGATCACCGCCATCGTGCCATGTGGCGGGATGCGCAGTATGTGGATTTTACCTGTATCGGGTACAAAATTAATGTTAATTTCCATACTAAGTAAGTGTTCAAATTTAATTTATACAAAATGCGAGGTTATTTTTTAGTCGATTTCGGTGCGGAGTGAAGGAGCATAGCGGGCTATGCGACTGAGCGACAAGCCGAAAGCGGCAAAAAACAAGCCGCAGATTGTATAAAAGATTTCTTTTCACTTACTATCGTTTAAATTTGAACACTTACTTAACCTAATTTATGTGGCAAAGAGGGGTGCATAAAGGTGTCTTTGCCACATCATGCTTGTGTTTGAGAATAAATTGCACTAACTTTGTAGTCATAAGTATGTTTCACCAAATAGTTAAGCTATTCCTTAATGAGCCTTGCGGCAGTTTTCCGCCAATCCTGCCAATCAATACATTAACTATTTGGCAAGACATACATACATACTTAAGGTATTTTCCTGCTTAAGATCTATTTATATGGAACGGAATCTTCAATATCTGCATCAGGCAAAAGGGGTGTATCTTGCAGGGTATCCCTGTCGTTATCCCGAAAATTACCGTCTTTACCGTGAATACGTAAAAGATACGGCTGCACCGTTAATTACGCCGATGCCGGTAAGGCGCGTGGAGGTATTGTGTCGGCGCGGCGTTCCGGAGGTGGTATGCTTCAAGGGTGATCCCGATGCCTTGGCGGCGATGGGCGACCGTAAGGAGCAGGAAGGGTGTAAGAATGTCTGCAAACCGGCTGAAGAAGAGTATGAGGATGAGGAGGGAGTGCGCACCTTCCTGATGCGCTGGAATCCGGCGATAAGCAGTTTTAAGCTGGAGGAGTATCGCCGGTGTGTGCACACCTACGAATGGGGATTCAGTGCCGACTGGAGCATATGGGACTGGCAGAAGGCCCGGATGGGCGACAGGTTCTTTATGCTCCGTGAAGGTGACGGGGTGAATCCGGGAATCATATATCGCGGAGAATTTACCTCCGATCCCTATGAAGGAGATGACTGGGCCGGAAGCGACCGCAAGAGATACTACGTGGATATGGACTGCTGGGGAGCCGTTGACCCGGATGAGGTGCCGGCCATACCTACGGCGGTGCTTGATGCCGCGATACCTGACATCAACTGGCACAAGGGTCATTCCGGCGAACTGCTCCCGCGCGCCGTGGCCGAAGCGCTCGAGCGCCTCTGGCTCCGCCACGCCCCGCGCCCCGACGACCCCTGGGCGCTTTGAGCCTCCGGCTGACACTCGCCTAAAGACAATCAACCGCGGAGCGGTTGCATGGCCTGTTATCGGCGTACCGGCAGCCAGGCGCAGCCGACGCTGCCTGTGCGCGGTCAATGAACCCTACACTCTACTCCTTGTCGCGGAGCGACAACACTATAGTCGATTATACTTAAAACAGATTGCCTTAATCTCGGATTAGTATAGATAATGATTAACTGTGCCTGATCATGTATCCGGATTTATTGCAGAGGTTACGATTCACGTTTGCTGCCGGTATTGCCGTATGATTAGTCATCCGGCTCTTTCACCTCTACGATGAAGCTTCCGGTGCCTTCTTGGAGATACCGGGGGTAAGCGCAACCCGTAGCCACGATGCGAAGAGGGGAGAAGTCGAGTTCATCTTGGCCGGATGTAGGGTAGCTGCAATCGGATTTCATCGCGCAGTTGATCAGTGTGCGGATGCTTTCGCCGGATGCCCTGTCGATATTTTTGAGCAGGAAGAGGGTATGGGCCCCGTATCTGACAAATATATCCACAAGCCTGTCATGATCGGCATCCGATGCTCCTGCAATATCCAGAACCCTGACAGTCTGTGCAGGAATCGTCGTGCGGATCTCATGCTCCACGTCAATCTCGTTCAACCTGTCGACAACGAGTATCTTGCAGTGGGGCAGTCTGAGGAAAGTCCGCAGATCTTCGACTGTCGGCCACACGCGTTCTACATAGTCGTCAAGCTGATTCTCCATATCATCCGTATTCAATATTCCCATGATGCATTTAAGGATAAGTTCATACCGGCAACATATAAGTAAGTGTTCAAATTTAAACGATAGTAGATGAAAGGAAATCTTTTATACAATCTGCGGCTTATTTTTTGCCGCTTTCGGCTTGTCGCTCAGTCGCATAGCCCGCTATGCTCCTTCACTCCGCACCGAAATCGACTAAAAAATAACCTCGCAGATTGTATAAATTAAATTTGAACACTTACTTAACAAATGTCATGTGTAAATTTAGTCAGTTTCAGATTCCTTACAGATACACCAAGCCGCATCGCATCGCCTTGGCGACACGACGTGACGATATGGGATGCCTTGCCCGGGCATCCTCTGAAAGAGTAGATTTGCTGAAACCTGAGGGGTAATAGGTGACGGCTCATATCCATTGCTATACTATCATCTCTCTCCATCGGCAAAGCCCATGGAGAAGGTTAAACAGTATTGCAAACGGGACGCAATGTATTTCAGATTTATTGCACGGCCGGCTGAGGCCGGGGCGGGCAAAAGGAGGAAGAGCCGTTCCATCACTTTCAGCCGCCTGCCGGAGGGGCGACCGAATTGCCGAGGTGATGTAATCCCCCTGTGAAGCCCCGTGGGGCTCACTTGCAAAAGCAAATTTACAAATTTTCATCCAAAACTCAAAATCCTGCGCCGGAGAAATACGCTGAATCTTCCGGGGTGTAGGTAGGGTGGAGGTAGGGTGTAGGTTGAGAGGAGCTTTAAGGTGGTGTTGCCGGGATAGTACTGATTCGCTTTAGAGGCGGTGATGAATGTATTGCCATAGAGAGGGATGGAGGGAGTGAGAGCGAGGCTCTTACAGATGGTGCAATAATAAAAAATTAAAATCTCAGGTCTTTAGCGC
This sequence comes from uncultured Porphyromonadaceae bacterium, assembly GCA_947176605.1. Lineage (GTDB taxonomy): Bacteria > Bacteroidota > Bacteroidia > Bacteroidales > Muribaculaceae > Lepagella. The sequence goes on along the minus strand of CAMWRH010000057.1, from coordinate 1,782 downwards.
AGAAGTCTGGGAAATTTGTTATATCTTTGCAGATTGAGAAGACATAAATTTTTCACAAATGATTGATGTAAGGACAGCAGCAAAATATCTGATTGATCGATATGAGCAGGAATCAGGTAATACTCTGGATGAAATGAAGCTTCACAAATTGCTTTACTTCACCCAGCGGGAAAGTTTTGTCCTATTGGGAAAGCCTATGTTTCTTGATAAATTTGAGGCCTGGAAATATGGTCCTGTCATGCGCTGTCTAAGACAAGCTCATTGGAAATCTCAGGCTCAATCAGTTTTACCGGAAGACTCTGAGTATATTCAGGTTCTGGAAGACACATTGAGGAGATATGCATCAATGGATTCCTGGACGTTAAGCAACATTTCTCACGGTGAGACCTGTTGGCAGAAAGCCAAAGACAAGGAGGTGGGTTCGACTCCGGTGGCTATCGAGACTTCGGATATAGAATATGATGCCAAGATAATCAAGTATAGGCGATACGTGTGTCCCAAATGAAAATTACTTTAGAGCAAACAGCCATTTTGGATTCTTTTCGCGTCACAAGGTTGAACGAAGACGATTCATTACTTAGGGACGTATCTGTCTTTAAGAATTCAAAAAACGAGAACTTGGTTGAGTACCTTGTAGGAGATGCATTTGAGGCTGATACAGTGTCTCAGTGAATATTGCAATCGAATGCCGATTTATCGTAGTTCGCACATCTCAAAAATGCCTAATTATCGTAGTTTGCAATGTAGAAATTTGCCGATTTACCGAAGTTTTATTATCTTTGGGCCATATATACAAGACATTAATGGAGGCTTCAGTACTGCTTGAAATATTACGTGACCAACGAGTCGACATTCGCTAAGAATATACCCGTGAATTTCATTTCAATGTTATTACGCCATGTGGGACATGACTGAATACAAGATTACTGATTTTACATTGATTATCCAACACTCCCGGTGTAAAAATCTTTATCGAGATTCTACTAATCTTCAAGTTTCACAATCCATTTTCCGGCTTTGGTAGAACCTTCATGTGAAAGAATTCCCTCAGCCAGAAGTTTATCAGCAATCTTCTTTACTCCATCTCTTGTCAACCCGATTATCTCCGCGATTTCTGCTAATGTAAGATTCGGATTTCCGTGTAGTAAAGAAATTAAGCGTTCCCTGTTTGATTTAATTTCTTGGGTATCATTTGTGATTTCTTGGGTACTATTGAGATTTTCTTGGGTAATGTTTGCGATTTCTTGGGTACTTTCTTGGATACTATCGACCTCGATAAGCTCATCCGGATTGTCATAAAGAAGTTTCATCGCCTCTATGTCCGTATCTGTCTCCGCGATGCCGCATTGACACCCGACTGAGAATGCTGTAATTTTGCAGAAAAATTCACAGCGATGAAAGAGAATGACTATTATGGGCATTACAATGCCTTTGTAAAGGAACTCAAAAGCAGACCGGACTACACGCTTCAAGTATATTGTCAGGAGAAAGGAATCGTATGGCGACGGCTGTATGACTGGATGTGACGGCTGGACCGTGGCCGACAATCTCCGATGGAGAGAGGAGTACGCCCCTCCCATACTGGCAAGAATAGAGGAGAAACTTAATGCTGTAAAGACAAATCCGCATGTTCCCGCAGACTCTGACCTGATGGGAGCTGTGAAGTATGCCCTCAACGAATGGGAATGGGTTCCGACCATCTTCAGCCGCGGCGATTACGATCTTGGCAACAATCTCATCGAACGCATGCAGCGGCTGGTGTCGCTGCTCAGACGCAACTCT
>CAMWRH010000056.1 GCA_947176605.1 uncultured Porphyromonadaceae bacterium | reverse complement strand
GCCGGGCAGGGTCAGGATTCTGAACCGCCGTCGGTGTCGGTGTCGGGTTGCTGGGGGTCGGGTGAGTCATTGTCGTCGTAGGTCTGGTAAAGGAAATCATTGTAGGGGAATCGGCGCGTGTGGATCTCTTTGGCTTTCTGATAGAGCATCTCCTTGAGTTCGGGGATGTTGGTCTTTTCTTTGGCCGAGATGAAGACGCAGTTGTTGTCCATACGCGCCATCCAGGTCTTCTTGAACTCTTCGAGCGGGATGTTCTCGCGGGTGGCCGGGGTCAGGTCGTCGGGATCCTTGGGGGTGTAGGTGAAGGCGTCGATTTTGTTGAATACGAGTATCACCGGTTTCTCGGCCGCGCCGCAGACGTCGTTGAGGGTCTTTTCGACCACTGCGATCTGCTCCTCGAAGTTGGGGTGCGACACGTCGACCACGTGCACCAGCAGATCGGCGTCGCGCACCTCGTCGAGGGTCGACTTGAAGGAGTCGACGAGGTGGGTCGGCAGTTTGCGTATGAATCCCACGGTGTCGGTCAGCAGGAAGGGGAGGTTCTCTATCGTGACTTTGCGCACTGTGGTGTCGAGGGTGGCGAAGAGCTTGTTCTCGGCGAATACGTCGCTTTTGCTCAGGAGGTTCATCAGTGTGGATTTCCCCACGTTGGTGTATCCCACGAGGGCCACGCGTGTGAGTTTGCCTCGGTTCTTGCGCTGTATGTTTTTCTGGCGGTCGATGTCGCGGAGCTCCTCTTTGAGGCGTGAGATTTTGTCGAGGATTATACGGCGGTCGGTCTCGATCTGTGTCTCACCGGGACCGCGCATACCGATACCGCCGCGCTGGCGTTCGAGGTGGGTCCACATTCGGGTCAGGCGGGGGAGCAGGTACTGGTACTGGGCCAGTTCGACCTGTGTGCGGGCCGTGGCCGTCTGGGCGCGTTTGGCGAAGATGTCGAGGATTAGGCTCGTGCGGTCGAGTATCTTTACCTTGAGTTCTTTTTCGATGTTGGCCACCTGTTTGGGGGAGAGGTCATCGTCGAAGATGGCCAGACCGATATCCTCGCGCTCCACGTAGTCGGCTATTTCCTGGAGTTTGCCGGTGCCTACGTATGTGCGCGGGTTGGGGTAGTCGAGTTTCTGTATGAATCGGGCCACGGGTTCGGCGCCGGCGGTGTGGGCGAGGAAGTCGAGTTCGTCGAGGTATTCGTTGACTTTGGCTTCCGACTGGTCGCGGGTGATGAGTCCCACGAGGACGGTGCGTTCGTTGGCTTCCTGCTGTATTATATTGTCGTCGAGCATAATGGTAAAATCTGGGTATTTCGGGTTATTACTATTCCGGGGTCGGACGGGTCGGACGGGGTCGGACGGGTCGGACTGGTCGGACAAGTCGGACAAGTCAGACAGGTCGGACGGGGTCGGACGGGTCGGACCGGTCGGACAAGTCGGACAAGTCGGACAGGTCAGACAGGTCGGACGGGGTCGGACGGGTCGGACAGGTCAGACCAGTCGGACAGGTCGGACCGGGAGTGCCTTTTGCCGGCCGGATATTGTTACAACGCGCGGAGGGGAGTGGAGAGTTCTGACGGGGTAATAAAAACGGTGCAGCGGGCGCGGAATGTCCGCGTCCGCTGCCTGTGTGGGGGGGGTACGGCCGGTGCCGCTCCTTTGGCCGAGGGCCGGGGCGGAGCTTTGCGGCGGTAGCGTTGCCGTAGTTATTTCTTCACTTTGGTGTAGCCTGCGTTGAGCCCTTCCACTACTTCTTCGGTGATGTCGAGGGCCGGGTTGATGTAGAGAGTCGCTCCTTTGAGCAGGATTGCGTCGTAGTGATGGCGGGCGTTGTAGCGCTCGATGAAGTTGTGGATCGAATCCTGCACCACCTTGTCGGCGGCGGCGGCAGCCTCAAGGTTGGAGCGCTGCATCTTTTCCATCGACGACTGGGCGTTGGTCTGCATCTGCTGCAGTTTGGTCTGGTCGGCGTTGAAGGCCTGTTCGGAGGTGTACTGGTTGTTCTGGTATTTGTGCTGCATCGAGTTGGCGAAGGCCTTGATGTTGTTTTCATGCTTTTTGGCCTCGTTCTCAAGGTTGCTCTGCATACGGAGCATCTCGTCGCTGTAGTCGATGGCGAGTTTGTACTTGCTCAGGATCGTGTCGATGTCTACGTAGCGGTAGTTGGGGAGGTCGGCAGCTGCTTTGGCGGCTTTGGCGGCGGGAGTGGCAGCGGAGGCATCCTTCTTCGTGGATTCTGACTCGGAGCAGGATGTGCTGAAGGCCATGACGCAGAGGAGAGAGAGGATGGCGAGAAGATTTTTCTTCATAATGCGTGATAATAATGGTGAGGGGTCCGACCGGAGCCGGGCCGCTTGTTTGGTCCAGACCGCCGCGCGGAATGGATTGAGGGTTGGTTATGATAATTTTAGTTTCAGAATTGGAGCCCGCGCCCGTCGGGGCGGTGAACTCTGTTGCAAAATTAAGCAAAAAAAATCAATGCGACGCATCCGAGTGTTGAAAAAATGACTATCTTTGGGGAGTGAAATGCAGATTCAGCATTTTTTAACGTCCCGTGCCCCCTTCTGCGCGCTGTTTCAGCCGTATGCGCCGGGGTGGGCGCCCCTACGGATGAGGGCATGTCAGCCGGCAGGCTTTCACCGGATACGCACCCGAAGACTATAAATATACCAACACAAAACACATACAGATTATCTTACCATGGAAGTAAAAGATTTGAAGCCGGAACTGCTCTGGCGCTGCTTCGACGAGATTACCAAAGTGCCCCGCCCCTCCTGCCATGAGGAGCAGATCCGCGAGTATCTGCTCAATTTCGCAAAGGAGCATAATATCGAGGTCCACACTGACGAGTGCGGCAATGTGGTGATGCGCAAGCCCGCCTCGAAAGGGCATGAGAACGCTCCCGGCGTGGTGCTCCAGGCCCATATGGACATGGTGTGCGAGAAGAATGCCGACGTGGAGCATGACTTCATGAAGGATCCGATCCAGACATATATCGACGGCGACTGGGTGAAGGCCAAGGGCACTACGCTCGGCGCCGACAACGGTATCGGTGTGGCTGCCGCCCTGGCCGTGATGACCGATCCCACGCTGGTGCATGGCCCGGTGGAGGCGCTCTTCACCATCAATGAGGAAATCGGACTCGAGGGGGCGCAGAATCTCGGCGCCGACATGATCCGCGGCAAGATGCTGCTCAATCTCGACTCTGAGGACGACGGCGAAATCTTCGTAGGGTGCGCCGGTGGTATCGACACTACCGCCGTGTTTGAATATAAGCGCAGCCTCTCGCCCGAGAATTTCATCTTCCTGCGTGTCAATGTCAGCGGTCTGCTCGGCGGCCACAGCGGCTCCGACATCAATCTGGGACGCGCCAATGCCAACAAGCTGATAGCGCGCTTCATCTGGGAGTGCTCGCAGCTCTGGGACATCGAGGTGGCCGAATTCAACGGCGGCAACCTCCGCAATGCCATCCCGCGCGAGGCATGGGCCGTATTCGGCGTGCATAGCGACCATGAGCAGGCCGTGGTGCGCCATCTCAACCGTTTCTCGGCTGAAATCGTAAATGAGTACAAGGCCGTGGAGCCTTCGATCAAGCTTACGATCGAGCGCACCGAGAAACCCGACTATTGCATCGATTCCGACACGTCGCTCCGCCTGGTGCGCGCCATCTATTCGGCTCCCCATGGGGTATACTCGATGTCGGCCGACCTCGAAGGACTCGTGGAGACATCCACCAACCTCGCGGCTGTAAAGATGATCGACGGCAACAAGATACGTGTCACCACCTCGCAGCGCTCCAGCGTTGAGTCGCGCAAGAAGGATATCGCCGGCCAGGTGGAAGCGCATTTCCAGCTTGCCGGGGCAGAGGTGTCGCACTCCGACGGGTATCCCGGCTGGGCGCCCAACATGCAGTCGCCCATCATGAAGATCTCGGCCGAGGCTTATGAAGAGCTCTTCGGCGTGAAGCCCGCCATCAAGGCCATCCACGCCGGACTGGAATGCGGACTCTTCCTGACAAAATATCCCGATCTGGATATGGTGAGCTTCGGCCCGACAATGACCGGAGTGCACTCCCCCGATGAGAAAATTCTGATACCGACGGTAGATAAGTTCTGGCAACACCTCTGCCGCGTATTGGAGAAAGTGGCCAAAGCATGAGGTGGCTGATGCCCCTTGCCGTGCCGGTGGCTCTGGCGGCAGTGCTCTCGCTCTGCTCCGGATCCGCCCGCGGCAGCGGGCCCCACGGCATGACGAAGGTGCAGGTGGATTCGGTGGCCCGTAACCCGGAGGCCGAAGCCGAGCGCTATCGCCATCTTACGGAAGAGGATTTCGAGCTTGTGGCCCGGGAACTCGGCGTGGAGGTGGCCGCAATTAAAGCGGTGGTGTCGATTGAGGCCGGCGCGGCCATGAAGGGGTTCTGGGCCCCGGGGGTGCCGGTGATCAATTTCGACCGCACGATGTACCGCAAGTACGTCGGCAAGGCCGGTGGCGGCGGCGCCAAGGGGGAATCGGTGCCGAAAGGGCTCTCCGGATATGCCCTAAGCGAGTGGACACAGCTTATCAATGCCCGCAAGACGAATGCGCGCGCCGCGAATCTCGGCACGTTCTGGGGTATGTTCCAGATCGGGGGATTCAATTATAAGGTGTGCGGATGCGAATCGGTCGATGAGTTTGTGAGGCTCATGTCGTACTCGGAGCTGGAGCAGCTCGAGCTTTTCGCAGCCTTCCTGCGCAACACCGGTTACGTCAGCGAACTGCGTGCGCTCAATTGGGCCGGATTCGCCCGCAAGTACAATGGCCCGAGCTATGCCCGCCGGGGCTACCACACCAAGATGGCCAAAGCCTACGCCAAATTCAAGGCCGAGGAGGCCAACCGCCCCCGCTCCAACCGCTCCGAAGGGATCACCGGACGCAGCCTCAAGCTGATCGACACCCCCGCAGAGTAATATAAATCGGGATTCTCCCGCCAAATCGAGAGAATCCCGATAAATTCCAATTAATCGGGAGAATCCCGACAGATCCCGATAAAATCAAAAAAAATCAAAAGCTTAAATCTAATGAAAATCACAGATCTGCAGCCCCGTCTGATATGGGAATGCTTCGATGAGATAACCAAAGTGCCCCGCCCCACATTCCATCTCGACAAGATGAAGGAATTCCTCGTAGGCTGGGCCGACCGCCACAATATCCCCTGTCAGGTGGATGAGGTAGGCAACGTGATGATGAGCAAGCCCGCCACTCCGGGCCATGAGAATGCCCCCGGCATCATACTCCAGGGGCACCAGGATATGGTGGCCGAGAAGCGTGGCGACAAAGTGCATGATTTCCTGACCGACCCGATCACCACAATCGTCGACGGCGACTGGGTAAAGGCCGACGGCACCACCCTGGGAGCCGACAACGGCATGGGGTGCGCCGCCGCTATGGCAGTACTGCTCGACGACTCTTTGGTGCATGGCCCCATCCAGGCCCTCTTTACCGTAGATGAGGAGCAGGGTCTGACCGGAGCCAACGGTCTGCAGCCCGGCTTCGTAAGCGGAGAAATCCTGCTCAACCTCGACTCCGAGGAGCATGGTCAGCTCGTGATCGGGTGTGCCGGAGGCAAGATCACCGTATGCCGCCTGCCATATCAGACAGTGGCCCCGACCGAAGGACTGAAATGGTACGAACTCCATCTCGACCACTTCAAAGGCGGACACTCGGGCATGGAAATCGGTCTGGGACGCGGCAATGCCAATCAGCAGCTGGCGCGCTTCGTATGGGAGTGGCAGCAGGAATGCGTGATGGAGGTGGCCTCGGTCGATGGCGGCAATCTTGCCAACGCCATACCGCGCGAGTGCAAGGCTCTGGTGGGAGTGAAGCAGGAATGCGCCGCAGAGTTTGAGAAGGAGGTGAAGGAATTCAGCGATATGCTCCATGCCGAATTTATGCTTGCCGAAGAACCCTCGTTCGTATTCGAGGCCACTCCGGCAGAGGCTCCCGCCACGATGATCGACAGCGCCACTTCGCGCCGCCTGATGGCCGCGCTCTTCGCCTGCCCCAACGGCGTGCAGGGGATGTCGCGCGCCGTAGAAGGACTCATCGAGACCTCCGACAATCTGGCATCCGTCAAGATGAAGGAGGATGGCGTGATTGAAGTGACCGTGCATCAGCGCTCGTCGGTAGATTCGCGCCGCGATGAGATAGCCGATCGCGTAAAGGCCCTCTTTACGATGATCGGCGCCGAAGTGAGATTCGAGGATGCCTACGTAGGATGGGCGCCCAATCCGGAATCGAAGGTGCTGAAAGTGGCCGAGCAGAGCTTTGAGGCCCTGTTTGGCGAAAAGCCGCGTGTCGAGGCCCTTCATGCCGGACTGGAGTGCGGCCTCTTCCTCGAGAAGATGCCCGGACTCGACATGATTTCCTTCGGCCCGACGCTTAAGGATATCCATTCCCCCAGCGAGCGTGCCAACATCCCGAGCGTAGCGAAATTCTGGGAGTTCCTGACCGACATACTCCGTCGGCTGGCCTGACGCCCCCACGCCGATCCCGCCGCTTCACCCCTTGCGCACGACTGACCTGCGCAGGATGGAGAGGCCCTGACATATACCTCCGCATCCCCGCGAACCATTTCGGGGGTGCGGGGGTTTATAGTTTATACCGTATGTGCCGGGCCTCATGCAGCCGGGTGCGGCAGGGGTAGGGATGATCCGCCGCTGCGCATTCACGGAGAGGGGCAGTGTCCGTGTCGCCCCACGGGGCGCGAGGGGGACACCGTGCCATGACGGTATATTATAAATGTGAACACAAACAGTCAGCAAGATGTTAGGATACCTGTCGGTCGGCGTCTTTATCGACGGCGGCTACTATGCTAAAGTCAACCGTGCGCTCAAGGCCACCGAGAGCAGCATAATCAGAGTGCGCTCCCTGTTTGACTTCATATGCGGCCGCCTCGCCTACGAAGAGGGGGTCAATCCGTCGGATTGCCAAATCACGGAGGCGCATTATTTCCGTGGCCGCTATCGCGTCAAAGAGGCCTACGACCGCCATCTGCTATATAACGAACGCAAGTTTGAGGATACACTGATCGAGAACGATGTCGTATTCCACTACAAGCATCTGCGCGAGGTGGAGAAAAACGGCGAAGTGCAGGTAATCGAAAAAGGGGTCGACGTATGGTTTGCCCTTGAGGCATATGAACTGGCCACGTTCCGCAAATTCGATTACGTGGTGCTCATCACAGGCGACGCGGATCATGAGATGCTGGTGCGTAAGCTGAAGGCATTGAAGATAAAGACGGTGCTGCTGACATGGAATCTCACCGATGTAGATGCCACATCGCCCCTGCTCAAGGAAGAGGCCGGGCATCATTGGGAACTGAGCCATATCGTGCGTCAGGACCCCTCGCTGAAGAACCATCTGCTCTACCGCCTGCGCGAATCGGCAGTGTCGCCACTCGGCGACGAGTTCTGAACCACACACGCGATGGCGCAGCTTAAACACGCGATGGCGCGAGCGTAAACGCAAAATGGCGCGAGCGTAAACACGCGATGGCGCGAGCGTAAAAATCTGAAAATGGAAAAATCTCTCCGGTACTACCCGCTGACCGTGGCTGACCGGAACAAATACCTATAAGCTATGAAGAAGATCTTAGGAATTATTGCTATGGCGGTTGTGGTACTGGTGATGGCCGCCTCGTGCAGCAGCTCCGACAGGGCTGCCGAAGTGGCACGCAAGATTCAGGCCGGCGACACGCTGACCCAATCCGAATACACCACCGTGATCGACTATCTCGGCCACTTCGCCGAAAAAGCCCAGTCCATACAGGATCAGATCAACAATCTCCCTTATGGCGATGCCAAGGCTGCCGAACTGCAGCAGCAGCTCGACGAGATGAAGGCCAAGAACACTTACCTCGACCTCTTCCAGTCCACACTCTCACGCGCTCCGCAGGCCCAGATCGGTGCCGACAATGTGGCTCTGGTCAATAAATACGCAGGATACGAATGGTTCTCGGCTCCCGATTGGGCCACTATCACCACCGACCCCGCAGCAGCCGGAATGGAGCTGCAGGCACCTGCGTCGGACACGACCGGAGTCGTGGCCGGAGCCGTCGACGAACTTAAGGTCAAAAGCGGTATCTGACCCTCTCCGCACCCCTCCGCAAGCCTTACGGATGATGTAGAAGGGGTGAAAAATATGTTACACAACATATCCACCATTGTAAATGTGGTGGAAAACTGTCTGAAAAACACATAAATCATTTCATATTGTCAGAATCACAATAACGGGTATTGTGGTTCTGATCTTTTTGTTATAAATGCGTGGCAAAATGCAAGTGACTGACTGCATAAAACCTGTATACATTTTATTCAGAAAAAATTTTGCAATGCGGCGAAAGCTCGCTATCTTTGCAGTGTAATCAGAAAGCGGAGCGCAAAAGCTTCGCCCGGGGTGAGAGGCCGGTGCTGATTGCCACAGCAAAAAGACCAACTTCTGTTGACCACAGACGATAAAGAGATATCGACTGCCGCAATGACATCATGAAACACCGACCCATGGCGCGGAGAGTAAGAAAAGTGACCGACAGCCCGATGAAAGTAAAGGAAGTCAGCTAATTTTTTATACCTCTACCTTGAGAAGGATTCACAATCCTGATCCCTAATGCCGAAAAACAGATACGGCGCACGGCGGGACCCACAAGAGCGCGAAGCCCACGGCCACCCTGCCTCGCCGCGATGACAGCATTGAAACTTAAGTCTATTCTACCATGAAACTGTAACAACGAGTAAACCTTAAGTCTAATCACAGAAAACCATGAAAAGACCAGCCCCGGGCTGGGTTCTGCTCTCCGCGCCATTCGGTCGTCATAGAAAAACTCCCGGCGAAGTCCGTTGCATCTGATTGTCAGCTGCAACGGACTTCGCTGCTTTTGGTCAAATCGGGGATTTTTCTCAATCAATCCCGCTTTCCCCGCTTTTCCCGCTTAAATCCGCTTTCACTCGATTAATCCCAATCAATCCCGATTAATTCGGATTTCACCGATTATCGGCTGTCGATCTTCAAATCCGCGCTGACCCGATTTATCGGGCAAAAGTTGTGGAGTTGGCGAAGTTTTATTAACTTTGCACCCGATTGTTGTGTATCACTAAGGAGTCTGCCAAATTCAAGCGTTGTGAGTCTATAAAAATTTCTCGCGATTCAATATGCACCGCTGTTTTGGCGTTATATTAAAAATTACTCTCTGATAGACATATGTGTGGAATAGTAGGCTATCTTGGAGGCCGGGATGTATACGACATCCTCATCAAAGGCCTTCATCGGCTTGAGTACCGTGGTTATGACAGCGCCGGTGTGGCGCTTGAGACACCTGAAGGCAAGCTCAACGTATATAAAGCAATGGGTAAGGTGAGCAACCTTGAGGCGTTCTGCCGCGATAAGGATCTGCGTGCCTCTGTGGGCATCGCGCATACGCGCTGGGCCACTCATGGCGAACCTTCCGATAACAATGCCCATCCTCATTACAGTGAGGACGGGAATCTCGCGCTGGTGCACAATGGCACCATCGAAAATTATAAAGTGCTTAAGGATGCGCTTATGCAGCATGGTGTCAGCTTCCATACGGAAACCGACACTGAAGTGCTCGTGCAATTGATCGAATACATTAAGCTCACCAACGGCTGCACTCTCATCGAGGCCGTGCGCGAAGCGCTCGGACAGGTGCAGGGTGCCTATGCCATCGCGGTGCTCGAAAAAGGGCACCCGGAGCAGATCGTGGCCGCCCGGAAAAGCAGCCCGCTCGTAATCGGTATCGGTGAGGATGAATTTTTCCTCGCCTCAGATGCTACACCCTTCGTGGAGTACACCAAGGAGGCCGTATATGTAAAGGACGATGAAATCGCCGTCATGCGCCGGGGAGAGCCCCTGCGTCTGCTCAACCTCAAAAACGAAGAGACCACCGTCGACGTCACCGAGCTCAACCTCTCCATATCCCAGCTCGAAAAAGGGGGGTACCCCCACTTCATGCTTAAGGAAATATTCGAGCAGCCCGCTACCCTCCACGACTGCCTCCGCGGACGCGTCGTAGAGCACGGACGCCGCATCGTGCTGGCCGGAGTGATGGACAATGAGGATAAATTCCGGGCCGCAAAACGTATCGTAATCGTGGCTTGCGGCACATCATGGCACGCCGGCCTGCTCGGCAAATATCTTATTCAGGAACTCTGCCATCTTCCCGTCGAGGTGGAATACGCAAGCGAATTCCGCTACAACAACCCGGTAATCGGCCCCGACGACATCGTGATCGCAATCTCCCAGAGCGGAGAGACCGCCGACACGCTCGCCGCAATTCAGATAGCTCGCCAGAAGGGTGCTTTCGTATACGGTATATCCAATGTCGTGGGCAGTTCGATTCCGCGTGAGACCCATAGCGGCACCTATATCCACGTAGGTCCCGAAATCGGCGTGGCCTCCACTAAGGCGTTCACCGGACAGGTGCTCGTGCTCACGCTGCTCGCACTGGCCGTAGGCCATCTGCGCGGCACCGTGTCCGACCAACAGGTGGCCGAACTCGGCGGGTGGATACTCCGTCTGCCCACTCTGGTGAAGGAAGTGCTCAAGCTCGACAAGAAAATCAAGCACCTCTCGGCCATCTATACCTATGCCCGCAATTTTCTCTATCTCGGACGCGGCTACAATTACCCCACTGCCCTCGAGGGAGCACTGAAGCTCAAGGAAATCAGCTATATACATGCCGAGGGATATCCGGCCGCCGAAATGAAGCACGGTCCGATAGCCCTTATCGACGCCGACATGCCATCGGTGATAGTGGCGCCATCCGACCATCTCTACGACAAGATCGTAAGCAACGTGCAGCAGGTCAAGGCCCGTGGCGGCAGCATCATCGCCATCGTGAGCAAAGGGGATACGGAAATCAGCAAAATCGCCGACCATGTGCTTGAGGTGCCCGTAGTGCCGGAGTGTCTCACCCCGATCATCACGTCAATCCCGATGCAGCTCCTTTCCTACTATATAGCCATCAATAAGGGAAAGGATGTGGATATGCCACGCAATCTGGCCAAATCGGTCACTGTAGAGTGATGCCGGCATCCCTGCCCCGGCATACGCGGCAGGGGAGTGGCTTTAACACTCACCTAACTTAAGGAATTTTTCAGACAGGAGGTGCCCCGGGCGATCGGCCGCACCTCCTGTCTGATTTTTCTATACCTCCTCCTTCTAAACCGACACCCCTCTAAACCGACACTCCGGATTCCGGGGCTTCGGCAAATAGGTAGGATGTTATGACAAAATGTCGAAATATTATGGATATATGAAATATTGTGATTGAACTCATTTAAAATGATTGGATATTTTTCACACTTTTTAAACCAGTATAATTGGCGGATGAAGATGTGTCGGTAAATTTGTGTGTAGTCATCCAAATGATCTTTATTTTGGAATATTCTATGATAAGTTGATGGCGATTTTATCGGTTGCCGTTAATATATGATACTTGTGGTGGCTATCAGTACTAATACTAAAACCTATTGCTTTATGAAAGGACTTTTCGCTGATTTCTCAAAAAAGGCACTTGCCGTGACGGCATTTGCAGCGATGGCCGGCAGTGTGGCATATGCCGACACGATGTACGTGAGTTATGGAGTAAAGACGGATGATCCGGTGTACCGCGCTACCGGATTTGCCACCAACGAGGATGTGGCGGGGATGAATGTGGCCGTATGCCTTACTAAGGATATGCTCGCTCCGTATGAGGGAGCAAGCGTGGTGGCCGTCCATATCGGATGGTCCGGAGCCTATGAAGGGTATAAGCCGGAAGCTGAAGTGTTCCTCCGTCACTCTCTGGACGGTGAGGATCTCACTACAACCAAAGTGGAGCTCAGCAACAACGTCAGCGGCTGGAACGTAGCCAGATTTGACACCCCCTACGTAATCGGGGCCGACGAAGACCTGGTGATGGGTTACACCGTGGATATGGCTAAAGGGAAATACGGTCCCTGCACTCTCGTATGGGGCAGCTTCCCCGAGGGTACGCACTTCGTGTCGCGTCCCGATCCCGACGACCCCTCCGCGCCTCTGGAATGGATCGACCTCATCACACCCGGCGTCATGGATATGGCCTGCCCGCTGATGATGGTGGCCGAAATCGAGGTGTCGGGCGAAGGATTCACTAATCTGGTAGGGCTCAACAAGGCCGCTGTACCCTCGATGCTTGCCGCCGGAGAACCCACCGGCGCCTTCGTGTCGCTTTCCAACAACGGCTCCAACGCCGTGCAGTCAATCACCGTCACTTGCTCACAGGATGGCGCCGAGCCCTGGAGCATGAATGTAGCCCTCACCAATCCCATCTCAAGCATGGGTTCCGGTGTAGTAAGCATCCCGGTCTATGCCGCCTCTACCGGAGAAGTACAGCTCTCGATAAGCGGCGTCAACGGCGAACCCAACAATGAAGATCCCGAAAAGACGGCATGGACATTCCGCCCCATCGTGGTGCCCGCTGATGTGGCCGCTCAGTATACCCGTCGCCCCTTGATGGAATATGTGGCCTCGGAATCCGAATACCGTGCCGCCGCCTATTATGATGACATCGTCGACCCCGCGCTCAAGGACTACGACGGACGCATCACCCGCGTCATATGGCATATCAACGACCAGTTCCAGCTCGGTCTGGCCGATGACCGCGACGAGGCATGGGACTTTATCAGCGAAATCGGAAATATCGGCAACGGTCCGCTCTCGATGCCCAATATAATGGTTGACCGCGACATGAACCTGGTGGAAGGCAACTACGCCCTCTCCACACTCGTGTCGCCCCTGATCGGAGTGCTCTATTCTCCCTATGCCGAATACAGCTATGAATACGCCCTCGCCCAGCCCACGTTTGCAGCGCTCAACGTCGAGTCTGCATGCGAGGATAAGAAGGTGAAGGTCAATGTCAGCGGTCAGGCCGATCTCTCGGTGCTGCCCGAAGGGGAGCAGCTGATGCTTACGGTGCTGCTGCTTGAAGACGGAGTGGAATCCGACAGCCAGGAATTCCCCGGCGGTACGGGCGAAGGTTCGAATGCCGGTCATTACGTCCACAACCGCATGGTGCGCCATCTCCTCACATCTATCTGGGGCGACCCGGTGAATTTCACCGACGGCAAGTTTGACGCTTCTTTCGAGACTGAACTCGATTATGACAATGTGCCTGAAAACATGGTGGCCGTGGCATTCCTCAACCGTGCGAAAGACAACGGCATCTGGGAGCACAACGTAATCAACAGCGCCGAAGCCTCGATGCAGGTATCCGGTGTAGGGCAGGTGGCCGCGGATGCCGATGCCCTCCGTCCGGTGCTGGAAGGCAACTCGCTCCGCTGTCCGCAGGGATGCACGATGTCGGTATGCTCTACCGACGGTATCCCCGCCGATCCTTCCGCTCTCCGGGCCGGACTCTATATCGTCAGCGTCAGGAATGCCGACGGTGCTTCCGCATCATTTAAATACGTAGTGAAATGATTACCTCGATCAATAGTAAAGCCCTGCGCCTCGTGCGCGGGGCATTTCTGTCGGCATTGATCGCATTGCCGGCACATTCGGCCCTGGCCGACACCTATCTCGGATTCGCGCCGCTCGAAGCCGATACTCAGCTCATCACCGCCCAGGGCTCGGGTAAGAACGGCTACGCCGAAGCCGCCATAATGCTCGATCCCGCCACCAATCCGGTGGTAAAGGGGATGCAAGGGAAAAAGGTGGTAGGGGTGAGATGCTACATGCGGGCCGACTATCCGCAGAAAAGCAAGCGCACTTCATCGGTCAACGTGCGTTGCGGTTCGCTCGATGCCGAACCCGAAAAGCAATACGCCGACTTCTTTGAGGGTTGGAATGAAATACGCCTCGACACGCCGGTAGAGATCACCGACGCCCCGCTGGCATTCAGTGTCATGGTATACGAGACGAGCGGAAATCCCTATCCCTTCGTGGCCACCCCCGGCGGAGCCTTCCCCGGAGGATATTACATATCACTGGCCAAAGGAGCATGGCAGACCCTCTCGGAGCGCGGCAACCTGATGATGCAGCTCATACTGGATGCCGACCCCGAAGAGATGCCCCTCGCGGCGCAGGCAGCCCCCTACGGACTCCCCCCGGTCGTGGAGCCCGGCAGCTTCTTCGCAGGTGGGGTGACGGTGCATAATTTCTCCGGACGCACCCTCGACTCGGCCGTAGTGGCCACTTATGCCGACGGCGGCGGCAATATGATCAGCCGCACCGTGGAGTTTGATCCCCCCATCGCCCCTTTCGACACGCGTAATGTCGAAATGGAAATCCCTACCGGACAGATTGAAGATCCCGCCGTGGAATATGCCATGGGTGTGGCGGAGCTTAACGGCGAGGTGCCTCAGTACGAGCCCCTCACGACATTCTCGCTCCATGTCACCTCCAACGCATTCCTGCGCGTGCCTATGGTGGAGGAGTTTACGAGCGCCAAATGCGTCAACTGCCCCTTCATGGCCTATTATCTCGATATAGCGATGGAGAGGTTTGAGCGCCCGCTGGTATATATCACCCGCCACGTAGGGTTTGCCGACGACTACTTCACGAATCAGTCGGAAAAGGAACTGCTCTATCTCTTCGGATCCCCCTACACCTATAATCCGGCCATAATGTACGATCGCACCGTATGGTCAGAGAGCGACACGACCCCCGTCTATGGCGCCGACCCGAATCCCAGTCCGGATGCCTATACGGCAGCCCTGGAGCGCTCTGCCGCCCAGCCGGCATATGCAAGGATTCTGGTAGACTCCGAGATCGCCGACGGAAAGGTAAGCTGCGTGGCACGCGGCAAGATCGCCGAAGGAATATCGCTCGACGACCTGTACCTCTGCGCATATATGATTGAAAACGGCATAAGCGCCAAGACCTACATTCAGTCAGGCATTGATGATGCCCCCGACGATGCGCCCGCCGACCTGGCCGACCGATTCAGCCACAACGGTATCGTCAGGGTGGAATTCAACTCCGCCCCGCTCGGCGACCTGCTGGAGGTAGACCCCGATACAAGGGAATTCCGCGTCGATTTCGGCAGCCGACCCCTCAATGACTTATGGCAGACCGAAAATTGCGAGACCGTAGCCTATATATGCCGCGTAAATAAAGACGACATGAGGGAGAATTATATCCTCAATGCCGGCGGCACAAGATGGAACCGCCTCGTAGATGCCGCCTCGGCAGTGCAGACCGTGCAGGCCGAAGGCGCCGCAGCTCTGCGTGTCGGGGTGGATGCCGCACGCCGCGTGCGCGTGGAAGGCGACTGCCGCCGGGCCACCCTCTATACACTCGATGGGGGAGTGCTCCCGATCGACACTGCGCTCGCCCCGGGCATATATGTAGTGAGGGTAGAGGCTGCCGACGGCAGCGCCCGCAGCGTCAAAATCGGTGTGCGCTGACATGCCGGGACACCCTTTGACGAAAAAAACGTAACCGCCGGACGGCGGGGAGAGGCATGACGCACTCCCCGCCGTCTCTTTTTCGGGGGCGGCAGAGTGTATTTTTACTCCGGAGAGTCAAATTTACGTCATTGCGTGCCGATGATGCAAAAGATAGGGGAGACCCCCGATTTTACCCCGAAAAAGGGGAAAAACCGGGTGAAAAACGGGGGTAAACAAAAAAAATAGGGCAAATACTACAAAAAAACTCCGAAAAAGTTTGGAGTGTGAAAAAAAATGCCTATCTTTGCACTCGGATTTCGGAAACGCCAAGAGAGGCGCGAGAGATTCACCCGATAAATGCCTCTTTAGCTCAGTTGGCCAGAGCACGTGATTTGTAATCTCGGGGTCGTTGGTTCGAATCCGACAAGAGGCTCAAGCGGGGATAGAATGACAATAGTGGAACGCTGACTCTTCCGGCATCGCGCCGGGTGATGGAGTCGCAAGGGCGAATACCAGAGTGGCCAAATGGGGCAGACTGTAAATCTGCTGGTTTAT
>CAMWRH010000055.1 GCA_947176605.1 uncultured Porphyromonadaceae bacterium | reverse complement strand
GCGACCACCTATATCTACACACTGCATATCGTCGGCAGCGTCAGATGTGTATAAGTGACTGGCCCCGCCCCCATCACCGACGCCACCGGCAAGCTCCCGCCGCGCGACACGGATCTGGAGGAGGTGGTGCTCGGCGCCCTTATGCTTGAGAAGGACGCGTATATGAACGTATGCGACATCCTGACTCCCGAAAGCTTCTACGATCCCGTCAACCAGAAGATATACGAGGCCATCTGCACCCTGGGTCTCAACCAGCGCCCCATCGACATGATGACCGTCACCGAACAGCTCCGCCAGAACGGCACGCTTAAAGAGGTGGGGGGAGCGGTGCATATCACCGAACTTACGGCACGCGTATTCTCGGCCGCCAATATCGAGTTCCATGCCAAAATCATCGCCCAGAAATACCTGGCCCGACGCCTTATCACATTCGCATCCGAAATCGAGACGAATGCCTTTGATGAGAGCAATGATGTGGAGCAGCTCCTGCAGCAGGCCGAAGGGAAGCTCTTCGACATATCGCAGAACCAGCTGAAACGCGAAGTGACACAGGTAGACCCCGTAATCACCCTCGCCCTCGAGCAGATACAGACAGCCGCCAACACGCAGACCGGTCTGTCGGGGCTGCGCACCGGCTACGACGACCTCGACAAGATGACCTCCGGATGGCAGAACTCCGACCTTATCATCATCGCAGCCCGTCCGGCAATGGGTAAGACGGCTTTCGTGCTCTCGATGGCCAAGAATATGGCCGTGGATTACAGCACTCCAATCGCCATTTTCACTCTGGAGATGGCCAATGTGCAGCTCGTGAAGCGCCTTATATCAAATGTGGCGGAGCTGGAGGGTGAGAAAATCAAGTCGGGTCAGCTGTCGGACATGGAGTGGGACCGCCTCAACCAGAACCTGCGACGCGTCTACGGCGCTCCGCTGTATCTCGACGAGACCCCGGGACTCTCTATCACCGAACTGCGCACCAAGGCGCGGCGCCTCGTGCGCGAGCGCGGCGTGAAGATGATCATGATCGACTATCTGCAGCTCATGAACGCCACCGGCATGAAGCTCGGCTCCCGCGAGCAGGAGGTGAGCACCATCTCGCGCTCGCTAAAGGCCCTTGCCAAGGAGCTTAACATACCCATCATCGCCCTCTCGCAGCTCAACCGAAGCACCGAGACGCGCGAAGACAAGCGCCCCGTGCTCTCCGACCTCCGTGAATCCGGAGCCATCGAGCAGGATGCCGACATAGTATGCTTCATACACCGCCCGGAGTATTACATGAAGTCGGGCGAGGACGCGCAGGGCAACGATATACGCGGTCTGGCCGAACTTATCGTGGCCAAGCACCGTTCCGGTGCCGTGGGCGACGTGAAGCTGCGCTTCGTAAGCCGCTTCGCACGATTCGAAAACTGGGATTCGGGCCACATGCAGGTGCAGCAGGCCCTCAACCGCGGGCCGATCAGTTCGAAGATGAACGACAAGATCAAGGAGCAGCAGGCCGGAGGCTCCGACCCGTTTGCCGCGCCGGCCGGCGGAGGCACCCCTTTCGACAATCCCGACACCAATTTCAAGTTCGGCCCGTCGGGTTTCGACGCGCCGATGCCCGACCTCTCCCCCGACCCGGGCGATATCCCGGTGCCGTTCTGATGAGATTATTGCGAGGGCAGAGTGAACCCTATTGCGGTGAATTGCGTTAAATTATCAAAAATAACCATTTAACTCGCATAGGTATGGAAAACAATGGAAAGAAATATGAATCCGAAGACCAAATCATCAACAGTATGACGGCAGAAGGAAAAAACAAAAAGCGTAAAGACACCGTGCGCACCAACCGCCTCTGGATATGGCTGGGCGTGATCGTGCTCGTGTTCATCCTGCTCTACTGGCTCTTCGCCATAGGCACATTCGAGGATATCATCGGCTACTTCAACGGCTGACGCGAATCCGCCGCAGTGCCTCCCACTGACTCCGGGCAGCGATTCCACTCCCCTCCTCCCGGCATCCACACGCCACTCCCCCCTGCCGACCACCGGCCGCCCGGGCGGCGCATAAAGTAAAAAAACAATCCCCCGTCGTCATCAGAAGGACTGCGGGGGATTGATTTGTTATGTGACTTCGGCTTACTTGCTGCCGATAGAGTCGGATACTGTGAGCGATGCGCGACCTTTGGCGCGACGGCGTGCTAACACTTTGCGGCCATCTTTAGTGGCCATTCTCTCGCGGAAGCCATGCTTGTTGACTCTGCGACGGTTGGAGGGTTGAAAAGTTCTTTTCATTGTGTATAAAGCTTTATATTATTTCGTTCGTTCACAAAATCGCGTTCGGAGTGCAAAATTATAAAATCCTTTCTACTCTGCCAAAAATCTCTTACTGTTTTTTCGCTCCAAGACCCCGTAAAATCCCATTTTTAGCATTTTTAGCCCCTTTTTACCCCTGTGGCTCTTTATCGTTTAAGGAGAATTTATTAATTTTGCACCCAGATAACCAATAAAATTTTCTGTAGCGATTATGATGAACGCTCAAGACATCAAGAACGGTACCTGCATCCGTCTGGACAACCGTCTTTACTTCTGTATCGAATTCCTGCACGTGAAACCCGGCAAGGGCAACACCTTCATGCGCACCAAGCTGAAGGATGTGGTCGACGGCCGCGTGATCGAGCGCCGCTTCAACATCGGTGAGAAGCTCGAGGACGTGCGCGTGGAGCGCCGCCCCTACCAGTATCTCTATGCCGACGGCGACGACGATATCTTCATGAACCAGGAGACTTTCGACCAGGTGCCCATCTCGAAGGAGCTCGTCACCGGCGCTGCCTTCATGAAGGAGGGCGACGTGGTGGAAGTCGTGAGCGATGCCAGCACCAACACTGTGCTCTACGCCGAAATGCCCACCAAGACCATCCTTAAGGTGACCTACACTGAGCCCGGCATCAAGGGTGACACTGCCACCAACACCCTCAAGCCCGCCACAGTAGAGACAGGCGCCACAGTACGCGTGCCCCTCTTCGTCAACGAAGGTGAAAGCATCGAGGTCGATACCCGCGACGGCAGCTACGTAAGCCGCGTCAAGGCCTGATAACATGCCTCCCGCCTCTGTCACGACTGCACAAATCGACACAACGTCGACGACAGATACCACAGGTGCGCCCCTGCCAGCCGGAACTCCCGCTGCGCGGCGGCGCACCTCCTTTTTATATGACCGGAGGCGAAGCTCCACCGCGCCAGCCCATCTAAAGCCTAAAGCCTAAGACCTAAAGCCTAAAACCCAAAGCCTAAAAAATGCTTTTCTCGCTAATAGTGCCAGTCTACAACCGCCCCGACGAGGTGGCCGACCTACTCGAAAGCCTTGCCGCCCAGACCGACCGGGGCTTCGAACTCATCCTCGTGGAAGACGGGAGCACCATCCCCTGCCGCGACATCACGGAGCGCTATGCCGGCAAGGTGGATATACGCTATTTCATGCGCCCCAACGAAGGACGAAGCATCGCCCGCAACTATGGAATGCAACAGGCCCGAGGCGACTATTTCGTATTCGTCGACTCCGACTGCATCCTCCCGCCGGACTACTTCGAGTCGCTGCGCCGGTCGCTCGCCGAATCATGGGCCGACTGCTTCGGAGGTCCCGATGCGGCTCACGAGTCGTTTACCGACACCCAGAAGGCCATCAACTTCGCCATGACCTCCTTCCTCACCACCGGAGGAATACGCGGCGGGAAGGTGCAGATGGAGAAATTCGTGCCCCGCACTTTCAATATGGGGTTTGCACGCCGGGTATGGGAGCGCACCGGAGGATTCCGCGAGATGTTCAGCGAGGATATCGACATGAGCACCCGCATACGCCAGGCCGGATATGCCCCGCAGCTGATACGCGACGTAAGGGTATTCCACAAGCGGCGCGGCAATCTCGCCAAATTCTGGCGCCAGGTACACGTATTCGGCATGTCGCGCATCACGCTGCAGCTCCTATACCCCGGCTCGATGAAAGCAGTGCACTGGATGCCGGCCATATTCACCATCGGCACCGTGGCACTTATCCTGCTCGGGATATTCGTGTCGCCATGGTGGGTGCTTCCGTTGGGAGTGTATATCGCAGCCCTTTGGATATCGGCCATCATATCCACCCGAAGCCTGAAGATCGGCACGATGGCCGTAGCAGCCTCAATGGTGCAGCTCTTCGGCTATGGCACCGGCTTCATCCGCGCCTACGTATGGAAAATCCTCCTGCGCCACGGCCGCGACGAAGCTCAGGAGATCGCCATGCGCAAAGGAAAATAGACCTAATTCCTCCCTCCTAATTCCTAATTCCTCCCAAATGCCTGAATTCCGCACCATGAAGGAGTATAACCCAGAAGAACAGCCTCGCGAAAAGGCGCTCAAAATGGGTATCGACTCCCTTACCATCCCCGAACTGTTAGCCATAATACTACGTGTGGGCACCACCGGTATGCCCATAATCGAGATGACCCGCCGACTGATCGACGCCAACGGCGGCTCGCTCCACACCCTGGCACGCCGCACCCTCAAGGAGATACAGCAGACTGAAGGGATGGGTCCCACAAAGGCCCTCCAGGTAAAGGCAATAATGGAACTTGCCGTAAGATATTTCAAAGAAGAAGGGGAAGCCAACCCGACAATCATCAAATCCTCGCGCGACATACATGCACTCATGCGGGCCGACATTGCCAACGAACCCCAGGAACAGATATGGCTCATCACGCTCAACAGGCGCAACGCCGTGGTAAGCCGCCATCACCTCACCACCGGCTCGGCGGTGGCCTCGGTATTCGACCTCAAACGCGCACTGAAACTCGCGTTGCTCGACGAGGCTTCGGGGGTAATACTCTGTCACAATCACCCCTCGGGCAATCTGATACCATCACCGCAGGACGACCAGATCACCCGCTCACTCAAGAATGCCGGAGCCACGATGGATCTGCGGATGCTCGACCACGTGATCATTTCGGCCGAAGGGTTCTACTCATATTCCGACGCAGGGCGATTGTAATGGAATCACGCACCGCAGGCGCGTCAATCCCCACCTCGGCCACTGCGGCATCTATATCGGGTATGGGGTGCGGCCGGTCAAGACCTATCAGGTATTTATAGAAAAGTATACGGCGGCAGCGGTCGGCGACGATGGCCGTATCGATGCGCCCGTCGGACATGGCCTGAAGCAGGGCGCGTATCTCACCGCGCGTATCGGAGGGTGCTATCACCATATCGGCGCCGGCCGCGATGGCCTGCCACCCTTTCACCCCCATCGCACCCTCCATGTTGAGGGCATCGGTGATCACGAGTCCGTCGAATCCCAGTTCGCCGCGCAGCACATCGTGCATCACCACGGGCGACACCACGGCAGGGCGCCTCACCGTGTCGAGCGCACGCACCGACAGATGCCCCACCATCACCCCCGAAAGCCCCTCGGCCGCATAGCGGCGGAAGGGATAGAGGTCCACACTCTCTATCACCTCGCGCGAGGCACTGATCTCGCCAAGGGCGCGGTGGCTGTCGGATGTGGCCGATCCATGCCCCGGGAAGTGCTTGGCCACACTTATCACATTACCCTCCTCCACCCCCCGCGCATAGGCCATGGCAAGATCGGCCACCCGGCGGGGATCGCTCCCTAAGGAGCGCTTGCGCATCAGGCCGTGGCTACCGTTGCCCGGCACCACATCCATCACCGGCCCCAATACCATATTGATACCCACGGCGCGGCATTCGCGCGCCAGTTCGCTGCCGAACTCATAGAGCAGCTGGTCGTCGGTCAGCCTCCCTAACTCGCGGCTCCACGGGAATTCGGGAGCATCTTCAAAGCGCATCCTCAGCCCGTTCTCGGCATCTACGGCAATAAACAGCCCCGGCCCTCCCATACGCGCCAGCGAATCGGCTATGACGGCTGCACCACGCAGGTCGCCGCGCAGCAATACTATCCCTCCGACATGGAGGGTGGAGGCATATTCCGTGATGCGGGCAAGGGTGGCGCGGTCGCCGCGCCCGTAGGAGGCGGGCATGAAGAGCATACCGGCCCGGCGTTCGGGGCTGAGTGTGGCCACGACTGAATCGGCGTAGTGCATGGCGTCGCGCGTGAGGTCGGCCTCCTCGCTCCATAACGCCGCAGTGTCGGAAAGTGCCACACTGTCGGCGCGGGCCGTGTCGCCATTTCCCCTCCCCTGCCCCGCACATCCGGCAGCGGACGGAGCAAGCAGAAGGAGGGTAATACCCAGCAACGGCGCAGGAAGCGCACGCTTCAGCCGCGCCGCCATAGGGCGCCACGCAGTCAGAAGACCGCACACGTGGTGGGCGCCACTCACTTTACAGTCACCTCTTCGACAAAACGCGGACGCGGATCGCCCGATACGGGGAGTCCGAGTGCGGAAAGTCGGGATATGTATTCAAGTATCCTCTCCGACACTTCCGGCTCATCACGCCATACGATTTGGCCGCGCCCGAGCGGGAGGAGGTCGTCGTTGCCTCCGGCAAGATAGTCGATTGTGGATACGTAGTATGTGGCCTCGGGATCTACCTCCGCGCCGTCCACCAGCACGCGGCGCACGTGAGAGTCATCGCCCGTGACCACCGCCACACTGCGGCTCACACCCTCGCCACCCTTGACGGCGGCAATGTCGAGCGCCTCAATCAGGTCGGCCCCCTTCAGCTCGAGGAGCACCATGCGGTTGGCAAAGGGGAATGTGGAGAGTATCTCGCCGAGCGTCACGTCGCCCTGCGGCATCGGGTGGCGTATCCCGCCCACATTCATCATACCGATAAGAGGGCGTACCGGCACGGCTCCGGCGGCCACAAGAGAGTCGGCCACCGCGCGCCCGAAGTCCTCAGCGAAGTCGGAGGCCCAGTTGGGATAGGCTCCCACGCGCGCGTTATTGTCCATAGCCGCGTCAGAGCGCCCTATCACCTTGGCGTTGATGGCATCGAGCTGCTCGCGGTAAGGGGCTATGAATCCGGCCATGGCGCTGTCGAGCTGCGCGGGGGCGAAGCGGTCGGTCACCGCGATGAGCTGATAGTCGAAATCCGCGGGGGTCTCTTTCTTAAGGTCGTCAAGATCGATCTTGATGTAGCCTAAATTGCGCCCGTACTTTCCGGTCTGTGTCACGAGCACCGGGCGCCCTTCGGCGTTGGCCACTACCGAGGGGTAATCCTTCGACGCATTATCGGGCAGGATCACCGTATGCGAATGGCCGCCGATTATGATGTCGATGTCTTTTGAATTGCGGGCCAGATCATAGTCGGTCTCTTTGGCATTTTCCTTTACTGCCCCGATGTGGGTCACCGCCACCACCAGGTCGCACCCTTCTTCGTCCTTGAGGATGGAGGCATAGCGGTTGGCCGTCTCGCTTACGGGGAGGAATCCCATCCCTTCGTAGCAGGATGTGGCGATAAGGCTTGCCGGGTCGATATTGAGGCCGATAAATCCTATCTTATGGCCGTCGATCTCGCGGATGGCGTATGGCTTGAAAATCCCCTCGGCCGGAGTGCCGGTGAAGTCATAGTTGGCCGAGAGCCGGTCGGCCTTGAGTGTGCGGTAATGCGTGGCCATTGCGGGGAGGCCGTTGTCAAACTCATGGTTGCCGAGTATCTGGATATCGTAATCCATCATGTTCATCAGCGGGTATTCCACATCCCCGCCGAAGAATTTGAAATACAGTGTGCCTTGCACCACATCGCCTGCGTCGACGAGAAGCACGTTCTTCTCGGCATTCCTTACGGAGTCGATTATGGCTTTGCGCTGCAGCACGCCCCCCTGTCCGGCTGCATCGGGGTCGATCATGGAGTGTGTGTCGTTGGTATGCAGTATCACCAGGTCGGAGGCCGATGCTCCGGCCAGGGCCATGAGTGCGGATGCACCTAAGGCGAGACTGCGCATGGTGGTGATGAGTTTCATATGAATTGTATCTTCAAATCAATTTCTTTAGTGCAAATTTACGCAAAAAATCGCGCCATGCAAAATAAAAATGTGTATCGGGCATTATATGCATAAAAAGACTCCCCGGGATACACCCGGGGAGCCTTTTTTATCAGAAATCTGTAAGATTATTTTTCAATCAGCACTTCGCCATCCATCTCCTTGGGAGCGGGGAGCCCCATGAGGTAGAGGAGCGAGGGTGCCACGTCGGCGAGCTTGCCGTTCTTCAGACGCGCGCTCTTGTCGCTCCCCACATAGATGAAGGGGACGGGATTGAGCGAGTGGGCCGTGTTGGGGCTGCCGTCTTCGTTGATGGCATGGTCGGCGTTGCCGTGGTCGGCGATGATGATGCTCTCGTAGCCGTGGGCAAGGGCGGCGGTGATGACCTTGCGCACACACTCGTCGAGGGTCTCGACGGCTTTCTGTATGGCCGGGTATACACCGGTATGACCTACCATGTCGCCGTTGGCGAAATTGACCACGATGAAGTCGTACTTCTCGCTGTCGATTGCCGCTACGAGCTTGTCGCATACCTCGGGAGCCGACATTTCGGGCTGCAGGTCGTAGGTAGCCACTTTGGGCGAGGGCACGAGCACACGGTCTTCACCTGCGAAGGGCTCTTCGCGGCCTCCGTTGAAGAAGAATGTCACGTGGGCATACTTCTCTGTCTCGGCGATATGAAGCTGCGTCTTACCCTGCTCGGAGAGGTACTGGGCGAGTGTCTCCTGCACGTCGCTCTTGGGGAAGATGATGTGCACACCCTTGAATGAATCGTCATACGGGGTCATGCAGTAGAACTGCAGGTCGGGTATGGGATTCATGCCGTCCTCGCTGTGCTGCGTGAGCACTGTGGTGAGCTCCTTGGCGCGGTCGTTGCGGTAGTTGAAGAAGATTACCACATGGCCGGCGCCGATGCGTCCGTCGATTTTCTCGTTGACGATCGGCTTGAGGAACTCATCGGTCACACCCTCGGCATAGCTTTCCTCTACGGCAGCCACCAGATCGGTAGTCTGGCGTCCCTCGCCGTAGACGAGCATGTTGTAGGCCTCTTTCAGGCGCTCCCAGCGGTGGTCGCGGTCCATTGCATAGTAGCGGCCGATCACCGAAGCGATCTTTCCGGCCGACTTGGAGCAGTGGGCCTGCACGTCGGCCAGAAATCCGGCACCCGACTTGGGGTCGGTGTCGCGGCCGTCCATGAAGCAGTGGATGAAGGCCTTGTCAAGGCCGTAAGCCTTGGCGGTGTCGCAAAGGGCGTAGAGATGGTCGAGCGATGAGTGAACGCCGCCGGTGCTGCACAGACCCATGAAATGGATCGGCACGTTGTGCTCGCGGGCGTAGCTGAATGCGCTCTTTATCTCAGGATTTTCGGCGAAACTGCCGTCGGCGATGGCGCGGTTGATCTTTACCAGGTCCTGGTATACCACGCGGCCGGCGCCGATATTGAGATGTCCTACCTCCGAATTGCCCATCTGGCCGTCGGGGAGACCCACGTATTCACCGCTTGCCTGAAGCTCTGAATGAGGATACTCCGCCACCAGACTGTCCATAAAGGGGGTGGGAGTGTTGAAGATTGCATCATCCTTGCCATGGTCGCCGATACCATAGCCGTCGAGGATGATCAGCAGTGATTTTTTCGACATATTAATGTTTGATTAAGCCTCTGCGCTCTTTTTGACGCGACGCTCTTTGATACGAGCCTTCTTGCCGGTCAGGCCGCGGAGGTAGTAGAGTTTGGCACGACGCACCTTACCGAGCTTATTGACTGTGATTGACTCGATGAAGGGTGACTCGATGGGGAAGATACGCTCCACGCCGATGCCGTCGGAAATCTTGCGGACTGTGAAACGCTTCTTGTCGCCGTGGCCGCTGATGCGGATTACGACACCGCGATACTGCTGGATACGCTCTTTGTTACCCTCTTTGATACGGTATGCAACTGTGATGGTGTCGCCGGGCTGGAAGTTAGCGAAGTCTTTTTTCGGAGTGGCAAATGCCTCTTCCGCAATCTTGATAAGATCCATTGTGATTTGATATGTTTTGTGTTAAAGCTTGCAATATGGCCGAGTTTCCGTTGAAGCGGCCTCTCGTCAGCCGCACCTCACCAGAGATTGCAAACCAGCTGCAAAATTAATGATTTTTCTTCACTTACGCAAATCCGGGGGGCCGCATCTCCCGATTTTTCACGAAGGCTTCGCCAGCTCCCATACGCCATATAGGCCATATAGGGCCTATACGCAGCTCTATCCGCCTAAAGCCTACCACCTAAAGCCTAAAGCCTAAGACCTGATTACCTCAATTCATCAGCTCCCAGAAATTGCAGTTGAGATTGAGCATCAGCGTGCTCGCGCTCTTATGCGGCTGAGCGAAGGCCACCCCTACCCCGAAGCCACGCACTTTCAGTCCGGCGCCCACGGAGAAGCCGCTGAAGAAGGAGCGGTGGTAGGTGCCCATATCGGTGGCCGTCTTATTGTCGTAACCTAATGAGAGCCATAGCTTCTCGGAGGGCTGATAGCGAAGTCCGAAGGTGAGATGGCGGAAGAAATTGCTTATAAAGGTGGATTTCATCTCCTGCACACTGCCGTCGGAGTCGGAGCTGTGCACATAATAAGGCAGATTCCAGTGCGTGAGGTGGCGCGCGGTGATGGCAAGTGAGAAGGGGGTGTGGCCGAGCCCCTGCATGTAGCCGAGCTGCACATCGAAGGGGAGGCGGTTGTAGGCCGTTTCAAAGCGTTTCACCTGTCCTCCGGCGTTTTTCAGCACCATCGACAGCGACAGGTCATGCTCTTCGTCGTAATAGTTGACGCCAAGGTCGACGCTTATGGCGAAGGCTGTATAGACATCGTAGTGGCTGTAGATCATGCCGAGGTTGACGCCGCCGCGCCAGCGGTCGGTAATATCGCGGGAGTATGACCCTTCGAATACTATGTCGGACGGGGTGAATGTGCCTCCGGCCACTCCCGAAGGGTCGTATTGCGTCAGACTTCCGAAATTCAGGTAGCGTATCCCGGCGGCCCAGGCGCTGTGCTCGCCGGCTCCCATGCCGAAGCGCACTCCGGCAAAGTTGCCCGAACCCATATAGTGCATGTATCCTACCGATATCTGGCTCTCTATCTCGGGGCCGAGCAAGGCGGGATTCTGATCGGCAAGAGCCACATCATCGTCAATCAGGGCTATGGCGGTGCCCCCGAGGCCATAGGCCTGGGCCGATGTGGGAATGTTGAGGAACTCATAACTTGAGTTGCCGGTCTCCCCCCGCGCTATCGCCGCAGTGGCCGCAGTGGCGGCTGCGAGAAGCGCCATTTTCAGTATCCGTTGGTCGATGATATGCATTGCTCTGTTGATGATGTTGAAATCGGTCGTTGCGAAAATCTCAGTAGATGTCGTATCTATCAAACGCCTTTTGCGCCGTTCTATTGCCTGCCGCGCCGTCAGCGTCTGCGTTACGGTCATTCGGGCGGGGAACGGCAGTCTGTATGCCTCCGTCAGCCATCGGAGGGGGCGCAAGTGCAAAGTAATATTAAATATATTTAATTCAGTGCTAAATACAATCACGCGCTTTGCACGACTCGCGGCGATTGCCTAATTTTGCTGATGCAGGTGGCCCCGGCAGGCCGGATTCCACACCTGCGCATGGCCGGCGCCTCCGATGTCAGCGCCCTCCGTTTCTCTCTTCCTCCCGTCCCCTCTCTCCTGCGGGCCGCGGGATACGTCTGTCGGCCATATCTTACTGATCTAACTCCGTCTCACTGTCAATGAAAAATCTTTACAACTCTTTCAATATCTCACGCTCCCTGTCATTACGGGCAAGCAGGATTGCGGTGGTCACTGCCGCCCTTTCGGTGGCCTGGATCCAGGCCGACGCCCAGACATGCCGCATATCGATGGGGGTAAATTCCGAAGGACACAAGGCTTTCAGGGAAGTGTTTGAATACGATTATGTCAGCGACAAGCCCACATTCCCGGGTGGCGACTGGAAACTCGTGGAGTACATCAACCACACGCGCCAATACCCTCGCGAGGCATATGAGAAAGGGATACAGGGGAGGGTCACCTGCTCGTTTGTGGTCAATACGGATGGCTCGATAAGCCATGTGCAGGTGATAAAAAGCATTGAAGAGAGCCTCAACCGCGAGGCAGTAAGGATTTTCTCCGAGATGCCACATTGGGAGCCGGGGCGCATCGATGGCCGCCCGGTGCCGGTGCGGGTGATATGGAGCGTCCCCTTCAGAAAATAATTATAAAAAAATTTCGGCCCCGGCCGAACCATCTCTCCCCCTCCGATGTTTTAGATACAGAAAGAAGATAAAATCGTTTCATGATGTTAGGTTAGTTTGAAAGTATTATTGAAATACTCAATATAACGGCCCGCCGGGAGGCGGGCCGTTATATGTTTTATGCCCGGCAATATTCATTTTGCCAATTTGCGGGCCGGATATTTTGTGGACTCACGCAATTCTATTACCTTTGTACAGCAAAACCCTTTGACTACATGACTATCTGCATCGACGGCAAAATCAGGACCCTTAGTCCGGCATGGGTCATGGGCATTATCAATGCCACTCCTGATTCTTTCTATGCCGGAAGCCGCACACCGGGCAAGGACGGTGTGGCCCAACGCGCACGCCGGCTGATCGACCTCGGAGCCGACTGCCTCGACATCGGAGGCTATTCCTCCCGACCGGGGGCTTCGCATATCCCGGCCGATGAGGAGTATTCGCGTCTGGCCATGGCTCTGGAGCAGGTGCGCCGGATTGATGAATCGGCTGTGATTTCGGTCGATACGTTCCGCGCCGATGTGGCCCGCCGATGCGTGGAGGAGTGGAATGTGGCAATCATCAACGATATCTCCGGAGGCACACTCGACCCGGAAATGCCCGCTACGGTAGCATCCCTCGGGGTAGCATACGTATTGATGCACATGCGCGGCAATCCGGTCACGATGAACACCCTTACGGACTATACCGACGTGACGGCGGAAGTGATCTCCGACCTGGCCTTTAAGGTGGCCCGGCTCCGTCAGGAGGGTGTGGCCGACATTATTGTAGATCCGGGCTTCGGTTTTGCAAAGACGGTGGAGCAGAATTTCACCTTGCTCCGCAATCTGCGGGATTTCGCGATGCTGGGCTGCCCGGTGCTCGCGGGGTTATCGCGCAAAAGCATGATATGGCGCACGTTAGGCCTTACTCCCGAGGAAAGTCTCAACGGCACCACGGCGCTCCACATGGCCGCCCTTGCCGGAGGAGCCTCGATACTGAGGGTACATGATGTAGCCGAAGCACGCCAATGCGTGGCGCTCCACTCCGCCCTCCGGTAGGAATGAGGAATTAGGAGTTAGGAATTAGGAATAATTAAGAATTAGGTTTCAACATAAAGCCTAAAACCTAAGACCTAAAGCCTACCGCCTAAAACCTAAGACCTAAAGCCTACCGCCTAAAACCTAAAGCCTAAAGCCTAAAAAAAGCCTAAAGCCTAAAAAAAGCCTAAAACCTAAAAAAAGCCTAAAACCTAAAGCCTAAAGCCTAAAACCTCTAAACCCCATACGACGTGATTGATTTCGGCATTAAAGATCTTATCGACATTCTGCTCGTAGCCACGCTGCTTTATTACACTTACAGTCTGATGAAGCGCTCCGGTTCGCTGAGCCTTTTTTACGGCGTTCTGTTTTTCACCGTCGTATGGGTCATAGCGTCGGAGATACTCGACATGCGCCTCACCGGCACCATCATGGACAAGGTGATGTCGATTGGTCTGATTATATTGGTGGTGATTTTCCAGGATCAGATAAAACGTTTCCTGATCGATCTGGGGTCGCAGCGACGATGGAGCAAATGGCGCAACATCTTCCGCCACGGCGATGAGCGCGACCGCCATGACCATAAGCATATAATGCAGGTAGTGTATGCCTGCATGTCGATGTCGAAGTCGAAGACGGGGGCGCTGATAGTATTCCAGCGCAAGATGCCTTTGGGGGATTATGAAAAGACGGGCGACATAATCGATGCCGAAATCAATACGCGCCTTATCGAAAACATTTTCTTCAAGAACTCACCGCTCCACGACGGTGCGATGATCATAGCCGACAAGCGCATCATGTCGGTAGGGTGCATACTCCCGGTGAGCCACGACATGAATATCCCCAAGGAACTTGGGCTGCGCCACCGCGCGGCCTTGGGAATGAGTCAGGTGACCGATGCGGTGTGCATCATCGTGAGTGAGGAGACGGGGAATATCTCCGTGGCTCGCGACGGTGAGTTCTCAATCAAGGTGTCGGGACTTGATCTGGAGCATATCCTGTCGAATCTCTGACCTCCGGTAGCCATCAGGCATACCGTTTCCCTCCACACTCCCCGGTCGGTATACTTCTCAGTTTATGCAATTTCCACCCTCTCCCTGTATGACACGGACTTACCGCGACATGGATCAGAAGGGTTTGCGGTATTTGTCGGAAGCCGGGGTCTCCATCGACTCTTCAAGTATCGAAAGATAGGAAGCGTAGCGGCTCTGCGATATGAGCGATTCCTCTACGGCGGGGAGCACGGCGCAGCCGGGTTCGCCGGTGTGCTTGCAGTCATCATAACGGCATTCGCGCCCTTTGCGGAATATCTCGGGGAAGAAGTGCGACACTTCTTCCGGAGCGAAGTCGATCACGCCGAATCCCTTTACGCCGGGTATGTCGATGAGCTGGCCGCCATAGGGGAGGTCGACCATCTCGGAGAATGTGGTGGTGTGCATCCCGGTCTGGTGCAGGTCGGATATGGCGCCGGTGCGCAGTCCGGCCTCCGGGGCGAGCACGTTGATAAGGGTGGATTTGCCCACACCTGAATTTCCCGCGAAGAGCGAGACATGTCCGGCAGTCCATTCGCGGAGGGTCTCGATGCCGCTGCCGTTCTCGGCAGATACCATCAGCGTGGGATACCCGAGCGATACATAAAGATAGCTGAGCGCTTCCGCATATTCGCGCTCTTCTTCACTCCAGAGATCGGATTTGTTGATTACCAGGCGTGCCGGCACGTTGTAGGCCTCGGCTGTGGCCAGAAAGCGGTCGATGAAGGTGGTGGGTGTGGCCGGCGACACTATCGACACCACGAGTATCGCCTGATCGAGGTTGGAGGCAAGGATATGGCTCTCTTTCGAGAGGTTGGAGGCACGGCGTATGATATAGTTGCGGCGCGGCAGTATGGCCGTGATATAACTGGTGTCGGCATCGCGCAGCGCAATCTCCACTTCATCACCCACAGCCACGGGATTGGTGGTGCGTATACCCTTTATGCGGAAATTCCCCTTTATGCGGCAGTCCATCTCCTCTCCCGACAGGGTGCGCACTCGGTAGGCGCTCCCGGTGTTCTTTATCACACGCCCGCGGAGCGGCTCTATCTGCTGAAGCCCCTTGTTTTTGTCTTTTTTGGCCATATGCTTGTGTTTCTGAATCTCTGAAATAGCTGAAAATAAGCGCATCCGCGATGTGCATCATTTCCGGGCAGCTGCATAAGGAGGCCACCGGATCCGGCAAAGTATCACCTTCGCTTCATATCATTCGGATTTGAACACTTACTTAACACTGCAAATTTAACAAAAATCGCGGATTGTTTGTTAATAATCAAAAGAGTAATTACTCAAATCCGCTCAACTCACGCCGCTATCTCGCGGGGAGGCCCGAGGCCCGAAAGCTCACGGAAATGAGAATTCTTGATAAAAATATCTATTTTTAGAAATTTTTTATTAACTTTGCAATTCGATTCGCCGAATCGAGCATTTTCTACTCTTTTGCACCCTGACACCCCTCCTTTTGAGGCACGCAGGGTATTATCAAAAACATTAACTATAAAATAAGTAAAGTTATGAACATCGAAACAATCGGCACTTGGGCCGGAGAAGTCTACAAGGCTCTCGAAACATCGGATACTCACATGCTCGGGTTCAAAGGACTCAAGAAAGCCACAAAACTGAAAAAAGACGAACTTATGGCAGCTCTCGGCTGGCTGGGCCGCGAGGGTAAAATCGTCATCACTATGGAGGATGAGGAAGTAGTGACCTCTCTGGTAGACTGATCCTCTCCACACGACCTGTAACTACACAACCCATATTCGGCGGGCAGCCTGCGACACGGCTGCCCGCCGTCTGCTTTTACCGGGATGCCACGCCCCCCCCCACACCCGGTCGGCCGGGCGGGTGGGCGGCTGTCCGGGGCCCCGAGGCGGCGGCGGCTGGGGGCTGCCGGGGGGGGGGGGGCTACTTAGGGGGGGGG
>CAMWRH010000054.1 GCA_947176605.1 uncultured Porphyromonadaceae bacterium | reverse complement strand
TCGGGATCCTGGCCGTCGGCTACTACGCCGAAGCTGTCGTCGCCCGAGGCGTTGCCGCCGAAGTCGGCATCCGGCTCATCATTGAAGCCCTTCAGAGAGTATACCTCGGCATAGGGCTGAGTCCAGCTGGTCTCATCAGCCTTGATTTCGCAGAAGGGGAAACCGTTCTGGAGGATCATGATGGGGCTTTCGCACTCCTTATTGACAGCGAAGTTATCGTAGCCTTCCACCGAGTAGTTGAAGCAGTCGATGCCGTAATATGCCCAGCGATCGTCCTTGACATCAAGTTGCACACCGTATTCGGGATATGCCTCGTATACCATAGAGCTGAACGAAGCCACTACATCGCCCGAAACGAGAGTGTAAGAATACATAGTCTCACCGATTTCATAGTCGCCGGCCTTGAAGAAACCTGCGGGGATTTCCACATAGTACTTGCCAGACTCCGTATACTCATCGGCGAAGAACTGGATCATTACAGTCTGGGGTTCCTCGCCGAGTTCACCCATACCGTAGGGGTTGACCATAGCGAAGGGTACGAACTCATCACCCATATATGAGGCAATGTCGAAACCGGAGGAGATTTCGGAGAGCACCTCGCCGTTGGCGGCGCGGAGCTTAAGAGTTTCCTTGCAATCGGGATTGAGCGAAAGGGCCTTGTCGCCGGTATTGAGGAAATACTGGAACATGGCCACACCGGCCGACGAATCCATACGGTTGAAGATACCGTTGGCTTCGGGCATCGACATTACCACATAGTCGCTGAAAGGCTCGGCCGACATGTCCTGACCGCTTGCGCTGTTGATTACATCATAGAAAATCATAGTGCCTTCCACCGGTTCGCCATCGGTGGTGGAGAAGAATCCTTCGGGGATTTCAAGGGCGTAGAAACCGGGGAGAACGATGGGATCTTCCGACACGACGATTCTTATCGTGCATGACTGAGAGGGATTTTCGTCGTCGAGATCGAGGGGGTTGAAGTACTCAACCTGTACGAAGGGGGGCTGGGCGTAGTTGTCGTTTTCGCCGTTAGACGCGTAGATAAACGACATTGCCTCGTCTTCCCAATAGATAGTGACGGGCTCTTCGCAGTCCACATTCTTGACGAGCGGACGGCTGAGCACAAATTCGAACATCTGCATGCCGGTGGGCCATTTAGCCACATCGACCGCATCTCCGGTGTAGCTGGGAGAGGGGAGTGCATCGACAATCAGATCCTCGAGAAAGAGTTCTTCTTCTTCATCCGCACTTGCGGGGACGGGTGTGACATTGCTCTGCGCGTATACGGTCATGATGGCCGTGCCGGCAAGGAGCAAAGATCCGAAAAAGTAGCAGTTCTTCATACTTTTCTGAATTAAGTGTTATTGAATTAATTGAATTATAGTGAAATAAGATGTTGGTTGGAGTGATAATCAATAAGACCCTGTGTGGTTAGTGATTCCCGGTGCGGCTTGCATCTCCGGCAGTGTGAATCCTTACGGACCGAGTCTGAATGAATAACGTCTCTCGTGAGTTGTGCAATAAGCGTGTAAGTTGATGTCGAAAGAATGATGTCGCAGTGGATTGGATTCTGTCGGTTATCTTACAGAATGCAAAGTTAATCAAAAAAATACAACTTCCAAATTCTTTACAAAGAAAAAATGATGTCATACGGTTTTTTTCTTCTATTCCCCTTCCTGTCTTCCTTATTTATCATATAGGTGTGTGGGATGGATTTGAAAAAAACTGTCAGTCAGCATGTTTGGGGCGTATGGGGTGAGAAGGATGCCGGCTATAGGTCAAGAACGCTTTTTCAGGCAGTGCGGGAGTGGAGTGAGCCGTATGCCGGGAGGATATGCAGACGGCGATAAGGGGGCGGTGTGCCCGTGGAGGTGTGGATAGGGTAGGAGGATAGAATAGATAATAGATAATAGATAATGGTGTGACCGGCAGAATGCCGTCAGTGGAGGGCATTCTGCAAATAAGAAATTATAAACAGTTGTGAGTCAAATTTTGAGTTTAGAATTACTTGTATCTAATCGTTAACAGTATGTGCGCGTATCAATATCATGGGTGTGACATAATGGATTCACGTTGCATGATAAGTGACTTAGAATTCGCGTGTGGATGTCTGGAGAATGATCAAGTGATACCAGCCATCATTAATGCGAATGACTTATGGAAAACAGTTTCATCAGTCGATGACTTGATTTCCATGTGCAAAAGTAATGTAAATTTTTGGTTCCGCAAATTTTGTTGATGAAAATTTTGTCATGTGTTTCAATATGATTGAAAAATTTGATTATAATGGCAATTGCAAAATGTAAGCTCATGAGGCTGTTAACTTATAATAAGAGTGCCAAGTATCATGAATTTGCCAGGGAATTATTAACTTTGCAGCATGAATGCAAAAAAGATTGTGACAATTATTTTATTTTATCTCCTTATGGTGGTACCCCTGCGGGCAGCTGCCGAAGTGCCCCCGGCGGCGCCCGATTCGGTGGCCGCGGTGCTGCTTGACAGCCTTGTCGTCACAGCCTCGCCGCAGCAGTCCACCATCGCCGGGCAGGAGCTCAGCGGCAAAGAGCTCGACCGCCTCTCGGCCCTCAACGTGGCCGATGCCGTGCGCTACTTCTCCGGCGCCCAGATCAAGGACTATGGCGGCGTAGGTGGAGTCAAGACCGTCGACGTGCGCTCCATGGGGTCAAACCATCTCGGAGTCTTCTACGACGGCATAGCCCTCGGCAACGCCCAGAACGGGCAGATCGACCTCGGGCGCTACTCGCTCGACAACGTAGAGCAGATCTCACTCTACAACGGACAGAAATCCGAACTCTTCGCCACCGCCAAAGACCTCGCCTCAGCAGGAGCGCTATATATACGCACGCGCCGCCCGAAGTTTGCCGACGGCAAGCCCCTCAACCTGCACGTAAGCCTGCGGGACGGCAGTTTCGGACTCATCAACCCATCCCTTCGGCTCGAATACCGCTTCAGCCAGTCGCTCTCCGGCACGCTCAGTGCCGAATACACCAACGCCAACGGCCGCTACCGGTTCCGCTACCGCCGCGTATATCCCGACGGCAGCACCGCCTGGGACACCACCGCCGTGCGGCAGAACGGCGATGTAGAGGCCCTCCGCATCGAAGCAGCCCTCTTCGGCCGCATCACCGACGGCTCATATATGGTAAAAGGGTACTTTTACGACTCCGACCGCGGCATACCGGGAGCGATAGTCAACAACGTGTGGAAAAACTCACAGCGGCAATGGGACCGCAACCTCTTCGTACAGGGCAACCTGCGGCGCCGCCTGGGCGACCGCAACGAAATGATGGTCAACTTCAAATACGCCCGCGACTACCTGCACTACCTCAACCCCGACACCACACTGATGTACACCGACAATCAGTTCTGGCAGACCGAAGTCTACGCCTCCGTGGCCGACATGGTGGAGATACTCCCCGACTGGCACGCCAACCTGGCCATAGACTATCAGCTCAACACCCTCTCCTCCACACTCGCCGGATTCGCCGACCCCACCCGCCATACACTCATGGCCGCCCTGAGCAGCAACTACACCCTCGGCACCCTCTCGATGCAAGGCAACCTGGGCACCACCACCATCTTCGACCGTTCATGGTCGCCCCGACGCGGCGATGCCCCCCGCACCCTCTACCGCCGCACCCGCACCGCCCTGGTGGCCGGACTCTTCCTCAACTGGCAACCGCTGCGCGACTACGCGGGGCTGCGCGTGCGCGGATTCGCCAAACGCACATTCCGGATGCCCACCTTTAACGACCTCTATTACACCGACATGGGCAACGCCTCGCTCAATCCCGAATACGCCACACAGTACGATATCGGGCTCTCGCAGCGCTGGGACTTCACTTCCACCATATGGCAATGGCTCGAACTCCGCCTCGACGGCTACCACAACCGCGTAAGCGACAAAATAATAGCCGTACCAAAAGGCAACTCACAGTACCGCTGGATGATGATGAACATCGGCAAAGTGCGCATCTGGGGACTCGACTTCAATGCCGAAGCCTCTACCGAACCGCTCGCCGGACTTGAAATCGGCGGAAAACTCGCCTACACCTGGCAACGCGCCATGGACTATTCCGACCCCGCCGACTGCCTCGACGCCGCCGGCACCTACAAAGGGCAGATAGCCTACATCCCCGAGCACAGCGGAGCCTTCACCGCATTCGCCAACTGGCGCCGATGGGAACTCAACTACAGCTTCATCTACGTAGGCGGACGCTGGCACAACTCCTCCAACATACCCGAAAACTACGAACAGCCCTGGTACACCCACGACATGACCCTCTCCTACACGCTCCCGCTGCGTCGCTGCACACTGCGCTTCACCGGCGAACTCAACAACCTCCTCAACCAGCAATACGAAGTGATACTCAACTATCCCATGCCCGGGCGCAACTGGTGCCTCGGCGTAAGCCTCACCCTCTAATCCTGACCCTCTGACACCCACCCGCAAACTCAAATCCCCAAGCCCCGGCCCCTAAAGCCTAAAGCCTAAAGCCTACACCCTATGAAAAAGATAAAGCCAACCATAACCCGCGCGGCCTCCATCCTGCTCGCCGCCGCAGCTTCGCTTACACAAAGCTGTCGCCATGACGTGACGGTCGACTTCCCCGGCGGCCAGAA
Organism: uncultured Porphyromonadaceae bacterium; assembly: GCA_947176605.1. Classification (GTDB taxonomy): domain Bacteria; phylum Bacteroidota; class Bacteroidia; order Bacteroidales; family Muribaculaceae; genus Lepagella. The sequence continues at coordinate 11,650 of CAMWRH010000054.1, read as the reverse complement.
ACCCGGCGGAGCCGACCCCGAACCATCCCTGCCCGAAGCCCCCATAGGATTCTACCTCCTCAACCAGGGAAACATGGGGATGAACAAAGCCTCCATCGACTACTACGACTACACCACAGGCGAATATACCCGCAACGTCTACACCCAGGCCAACCCCGATGCCGTAATGGCCCTCGGCGACGTAGGCAACCAGATAGCGGTCAGCTCCGGTCGCCTCTGGGCCATAATCAACTGCTCCAACAAAGTGGAAGTGATGCAGGCATCCGACTGCCGCCGTATCGGACAGGTAGATATACCCAACTGCCGCTACATGGCCTTCGACGGCGACTACGCCTACATCACCTCCTATGCCGGACCCGTACTGATCGACGACGACTACAACCAGCTCGGCTACGTGGCCAAAATCAACACCACCACACTGCAGGAAGAAGCCCGGTGCATAGTACGCTTCCAGCCCGACGGCATAGCCGTGGCCGGGGGACGCCTGTATGTGGCCAACAGCGGCGGCTACCGCCCCAACAACTACGAAAAGACCCTCAGCATAATCGACATCGCCACATTCACCGTAGAAAAAGAGGTGGAATTAGGTATCAACCTCAACCTCGTCGCAGCCGATTCCGAAGGGAAGATATGGGTAAGTTCGCGCGGCGACTACTACGACGTGGAGCCCCACCTCTACTGCTACGACCCCGCCACCGACCGCGTCGCCGCACACTTCGACATCGATGCCTCCTCCATGTGGATGGACGGCGACCGGCTCTACACCGTCGGCAACCCCTTCAGCTACGACACAATGAGCTCCACCCCCGTATTCAGCTGTATCGACACCTCCACCCTGACCATAGAACAACCGCAATGGGAGGGCGCCGCAGAGTTCAGCCAGATCAAGGCACCATACTGCATAGCCGTCGACCCCGTAAGAGGCGACATCTACATCACCGACGCCGGCAACTACGTCAACCCCGGCTACCTATACGCCTTCGCCGCCGACGGCAGTTACAAATGGCGCCAGCGCACAGGCGACGTACCCGCCTCCATCGCCTTCCTCTACCCGGAGGACGCCGACTGAGCCGCATCCCCCTTCCGACCGGCCCCCTCTCCGCAAAAAAACACCACCATACATTGCACAATCCGCATAAAAACACTACTTTTGCAACAGCGGTTACTGTAACGCCGGTTACTGTAACCGCTGTTGCACTAATCGTATCACACAGAAATCCGGCCAAATACTCCCCCGCCATAAAGGGTGGCGCATCACATATCTCCCCCTTTCACTCTCCGATATGTAATCATTTTGATGAAAATTTGCGTGTTTTTTTAAAAAAGTGTTAAATTTGCAACTATGTAAAAGTGAATTTTTTACTGCCATGTCACCATTATGGCCTTGTAGTATATTAACCGGTTGATAATCAGGTGTTGATTATTGGCCAAACCAAAAGATAGAGAGATATGAGTCGATTCCGCTTTTATTGCCTGGGGATGTTGGTCGGTATCGGTGCGGCCGGTGTACGGATGGAGGTATCTGCGCAGAGCGAGGGGAGTGCGCCGCAGTCAACCGTGCGGCAGACTGAGGAAGAAACGGATTCAATACCGACAGTGACGGATCTTGAAGAGTTTGTGGTAAAAGGGGAGTCATACTCAATGCAGGATGGCAAACTCACCATCGCTCCCCCCGAAGGAGTAGTGGCGACATCGCAGTTCGCCCCCGACCTCTTGGGCAATTTAGGCATTCCCGGACTGAAATACGATGCCGAATCACAGACCGTATCGGTCAACGGCGCTGCCCCCGTGATACTTGTCAACGGCACCATAGCCAATCCCTCCAGACTTAAGACGATAAAGGCCTCCGATGTACTGTCGGTGCAGTTTACGCGCAATGTGCCCTTGGTATACCAACGTTACGGCAGCGTACTTATCGACATACGTCTCCGCAAGATCCACGAAGGAGGCACCATCCTGGCCGCTGCCGAAAGCGACATGCTCCTTTACGCACAAGCCGCCCAGCTGGATGCCACCTACAACCGGGGTGCCTCGCAGTGGTCGTTCTCATATGTATACTCGCGGCGCAACAACAGTAAGGTACACGACACCAACACCACATCCTACACCTCACCGCAGCTGAATGTCGACCTCACGTCAGAAGGAGAGTCCCCCTTCCGCTATAACACGCATTACCCATCGCTCAACTATATCTACAACCCATCGCGCGACTTTCTGCTGCAGGCTAATCTGAGCCTATATGCCCACAACCAACATTTCAACACCGATTCACACGCACATGACTCAATGGCAGGCGACTACACCACCAAAGGAGAAAGCCGCACGGCCAGCCTGTCGCCTACACTGAACCTCTATTTCCAGAAGACATTCGGCTCGGCCGACATGATACAGATAGACATGTCGGGCACTATGGCCAACAGCGACTACACCATGCTGCGTGAATATACCTATGCATCCCCTGCGGAAGACGAGACATATCTTTACGACACACGTTCGCGCCGCCGCGCATTGCTCACCACAGTGGCTTATACCCATACCTTCGGAGAGACCACATCACTTGAAGTGGACTATGAAAATACGGTGGCACGCACAGTCAACCGCTACAACACACCCGACGAACCCTACCGCGTCAGCCAGCTTGACAACCACCTCTACGCACAGCTGCAGAAAGGGTTCGGCCCCGTGTGGCTGACAATCAATACAGGTATCCGACTCGACTATATGAAAGAAGGGAGCATTTCGCGCCGCTACCTGCACAATACATCCTCGCTTGCCATCAACTGGACCATCAACCGCGCCATGTGGATGAGTTTCCGCGCCGGTTACACCCCTTTGACAATAGAACCGAGCCAGTTTATCGACCATCAGCAGAAAGTAAGCCCATACCGCGTGACCTCCGGCAATCCCGACCTCCGGATGCCGCAGCATTGGGATGTATTGGCTGACTATACAGTAAAATTAGGGAAGGTATCACTGATTCCGCAGGTGGTCTACAACCGCAACCACTACCTCGTAGCCACATCCTACGCATACGATCCTCAGTGGGAAGCCTTTGTAGAGAAACCGGTCAACCTCGTATATTCCGACATTCTGATAGGATGCCTTCAGGGATCGGCCCAGGAAGTGGCCGGAATGTTCAATTTTTCAGGCTCAGTAGAGTACAGCCATGCCAACACGAAATGGCGCGGTGGAGAGAAGACCATACTTAACTGTGTATATGCATATCTGCAGGCTCAATGGTATTACCGTCAATGGGCCGCCGGGGTCAGCTACAACTTCCCGTGCCGCAACTTGGTGGGCGACAATATAACCAAATCCGGTCCGTCGTCAGTGCTATGGGCAACCTGGCGTCCCAACGGCCACTGGACCCTCATGGCACGCTTGAGCTACATGCTGCAACCCAGCGGATGGACATACTACAGCCAACATACCGCCCCCGGCTACTACAGTACATTCGACCGTTCGATACGCAACTCTGCCAATGCCGTATCCATCACCGCCACGTATTACTGTCAGTTTGGCGACATCTTCCGGACCTCATCACGCAACCGCACCACCGGCAAAAAAGACAACGCCAAGACATACACCACCTTCGATTGACCGCACCATCTCCGTAACCTCACGGAGCGCCCGGACATAAAACCACCCCTCTGGCATATGCAGCGTCACTGCGGCCGGACGGAGCATAATCCATACATAAAACCACCCCTCCGGTATATGCAGCGTCACTGCGGCCGGAGGGGTGGATTATATTCAAGAGCCGGGCGAGGCTCAGAAGCAAGAGGGGAGGAGAGCCTTCAGACGCTCCGGGGTCAGTCCGCGACGACGGGCATAGTCAGACAACGCACCCTCGCCAAGACGGCCTATTTCAAAATAGCGGCTTCCCGGAGCCGCGAAAATCAGACCGGTCGTAGTGGCCGAAGGGTAGAGCGCACCATTCCCGGTGAGCTGTATCCCGAGTTCTGAATAATGCAGCAGCCGGTCGGCCACGAATACCAGCGACTGGTCGGGTAGCGACGGATACCCGATCGCCGGACGTATCCCCCTCGGCGTGTCAAGCCCATGCAGCGACTCATGTTCGTAAGAATGCATCCACTCAGTGGCACCCTCCACAAGCCGGTCGGCCAGACTCTGCAGCAGCATATGGCGGTAAGAACCGTCGCGCACCGTCAGCGCCTCAAGCGCCGGACGCGCCGTGACGGCAAACAGACCCACCCAGTCATCCTCCCTGTCCGACAGAAAATCAGCCATCGCCAAAGCGGGAGCCTCCTCGCGCCTCAGCGTAGGAATCACCACCCGCTCCCCATCGGCATCGCGAATCACGATATCATCCCCCTCACGACGCGCCGGAAGCAGCACCACACGTGCATCAAGACGCACATCGAGAGCAGCCAGTTCGTCAAGCATCCCCCGCGCATCGCGAATCAGCCTCCGGGCCTCATCAAGAGCCTTCGGGTCATGACCCGAAGCGCGCGGCGCCGCATGGTGATGATGCGGCACTCCGCAATCACATGCCGGAGCGTCAGCCGATTCGCCTCCATCATCCAGAGCCTCGGGAGCCAGAGCGGGGGAGAGGCCCCACGTATGCAGAAACGCCCGCCAATTGATAAGCGGCACGATATCCGCTATGCTCACCTTAAGATCGGTCAGACCCGGATGGCGCGGAGCCGGCACCGGAGTCACAACCTGCGGGTGCGCGGATGCTGAAGGCACCTGCGCCGCAGCCCCCTCCGCACGCTGTTCCTGACGGCGGCGGAAATCCTCGCGCAGCGCCTCCTGTGAGTCTGCAAGCCGCGCCATCTCCTCCGCACGCCGGGCAGGATCGGCCAACGCAGCCGCCAGCGGCGGCAACTGCGCCGCATCACGCGTATGCAGCGTCAGACCCTCGAAAAGCGGAGCAATCTTCACGGCGGTATGCAGGTCGGACGTAGTGGCGCCCCCTACAAACAGATTCACATCCTTCAGACCCTCGCGCTCAAGCATCGCAGCCACCTCGCACATCTCCGAAAGCGACGGAGTGATCAGTCCGCTAAGACCTAAAAACCTCGCGCCATTGCGCTTCACAGCCTCCAGAATAGCCGACGGCTCCACCATCACCCCCAGATCAATCACCTCAAAACCGCTGCAACGCAGAATCACCCCCACGATATTCTTACCGATATCATGCACATCCCCCTTCACCGTGGCAAGCACAAACTTCTCGCCCGCCGAAGAGTCGTCAGCTCCGCGAGCGGCAGCCTCAGCCTCCAGAGCCGGAGTAAGATACTCTATGGCCCGCTTCATCACCGAAGCCGAGCGCACCACCTGCGGCAGGAACATCCGGCCTGCGCCGAACTCATCACCCACCTTCTGCATCGCCTCCATCAGCGGCCCCTTCACCACCTGCATCGCGCTTCCCGAGGCAGCCAGCGCCTCGTCAAGCAGCGGTTCGATACCCGCATCAAGCCCCTTCTCCACCAGCGCCCCGATCGTAGGGGCAGCCGCAGCGGGAGCCTTCTTCGCAGGCGAGGCTCCGGCGGCTGCCTTACGGCGCTCGGCCTCCTCACGCATACGCGCCGCAATCTCCAGAAGGCGGTCGGTGGCATCGGCGCGGCGGCAGAAAATCAGATCCTCCACAGCCTCGCGCACATCCGGCGCCACAGTCGAGATATCGGTAGAAGTAGAGGGATTCACGATAGCCATATCCATACCGCGAAGTATCGCATGATGCAGAAACACCGTGTGCATCGCCTCACGCAGACGGTCGTGGCCACGGAAAGCGAACGACAGATTGCTCACCCCGCCGCTCACCTTCGCCCCCGGCAGATTCGACTTGATCCACTCCACAGCCTCAAGGAAATCGAGCGCATACCGGTCGTGGTCAGCCACACCTGTGGCTATGGTCAGCACATTCGGATCAAACACAATGTCGCATCCGCGGAATCCCGCCTCCTGCGTAAGCAGCCGGTAGGCCCGGGAGCATATCTCCACACGCCGGTCGAAATCAGTGGCCTGTCCCTTCTCATCGAAAGCCATCACCACCACAGCCCCCCCCAGACTGCGGATTTCGCGGGCATGGTCAAGAAAAGCCTCCTCACCCCCCTTGAGCGAGATCGAATTCACGATAGGGCGCCCCTGTATGCGGCGCAGCGCACGGCGTATCACCTCCATATCCGACGAATCTATCATCACCGGCAGCGGCGAAGTGACCGCATCCGCCCCGAGCAGCGTTACAAACTTCTCCATCTCCGCCGGAGCATCGAGCATCCCGTCGTCCATATTCACGTCGAGCACCCGGGCTCCCTTGGCCACCTGCGCCGCAGCCACCTCAAGCGCCTCCGGGAGTTTACCCTCATTCACCAGACGCAGAAACTTCCGGCTGCCCGCCACATTGCATCGTTCACCCACCTTCACAAACCCCGTCTCTGCCGATACATGGCAGCTCTCCAGCCCCGACAGCCTCAGCGCCGAGCCATCAGCCTCAGGCACCCGGCGCGGAGCAGCCTCCCGGGCCACATCCGCAATAGCGCGGATATGCTCCGGAGTAGTGCCGCAGCATCCTCCGGCCATATTCAGCAGTCCGGCTTCCAGATAGCGGCGCATCGTGGCCGCCATCACCTCCGGAGTCTGGGTATAGCGTCCCAGCTCATCGGGCAGCCCCGCATTAGGATGCAGCGAGATAAAACAAGGAGCTTCCTGCAGCTCACGCAGCCACGGCTCCATCCCCTCAGCCCCGAAACCGCAGTTAAGGCCAATGCTCACAGCCCCGGCATGGCTTACAGAATCAAGAAACGCCCGGACCGTCTGCCCCGACAGCGTGCGCCCCTGCTCCGTAAGCGTCACCGAAATCATCAGCGGCACCTCCCGGTCAGCCTCCCCGATGGCCCGGCGCGCCCCGAGGATGGCCGCCTTCGCATTAAGGGTATCAAACACCGTCTCAAGCAGAAGCGTATCCACACCCCCTGCGATAAGCGCCCTGCACTGGGCCTCATAGGCATCCGCCATCGCGTCAAACGACACATCCCCCCCCGCACCGGCGATACTCAGAGCCACATTCGACGGACCGACCGACCCGGCTACCCAAACCCGGCGCCCCGAGCGGGCCATCTCCGCATCCGCCTCGGCACGCGCCAGCGAGGCTGCCGCACGGTTGATCTCGGCCACAAGCGGCACAAGACCGTACTCAGCCATCGACACCGCATTGGCATTGAACGAATTAGTCTCCACAATATCCGCCCCCGCATCGATGTAGGCTCGGTGGATGCCACGTATCACATCCGGGCGTGTCACCGACAGCACGTCATTGCACCCCTTCAGCCTGACGCCCGGAGCCACTTCAAGAGAGCCCCGGAAATCATCTTCGGTAAGATCATGCCGCTGTATCATAGTGCCCATAGCGCCGTCGAGCACCAGTACCCGACGGCGTAGAGCCTCTTCAAAACTACCTGTATTCACTCTAAATGTGTAAGTGTAAGCCCGCATCGGCGGATACGGCCCCCATTTTCCCCCATAGCCACCGGGCTGCCGGCAGCAAGGGGAGGGGCGGTCCGCCTGCGTCACAAATGAAAAATCAGAAAATGGCCTCAGCCACACGTCTCACCGAGTCAGAGGCAAGGAACGTGTAGAAATGCAGCGCATCCACGCCACCTTCAATCAGTTCGCGGCACTGGGCGATGCTCCATTCCACACCCACTTCGCGCACCTCCTCCTCCGTGCGGCACTTCAGCAGCGCATCCGCAAGGTCCTCCGGCAGGTCAGTGCGGAACACCCTCGGCAGCACATTCAGCTGATTGGCAAACACGATCGGCTTGATACCCGGGATGATAGGCACATTGATACCCGCCTGACGGCAGCGCTCCACGAAATCGAAATACTTCCGATTGTCGAAAAACATCTGCGTCACCAGATACGACGCTCCGCCATCCACCTTCTTCTTCGCCCAATAGATATCCGAGGCCATATTCGGAGCCTCCTCATGCTTCTCCGGATAGCAGGCCATGCCATACGTAAACGGAGTCTCGATACCCTGTATGCGGGTGCCGTCGAGCGAGAATCCCTGATTAAAGAGATTCACCTGCGCCTGAAGGTCGGTGGCATGCTCATGATAGATTTCCGGATTCTGCTGCACCGTCTCAAGCGACTTGCAGTCGCCGCGCAGCAGCAGCAGATTCTGGATGCCGAGGAAGTTCAGGTCGAGCAGCGCATACTCCGTCTCCTCCTTCGAGAACCCCTTGCAGATGATATGCGGCACCGCCGGAATACCGTACTTATTCTGGATCGCAGCCGCGATAGCCACCGTACCCGGACGCTTGCGCACACTCACACGGCGCAGGCTCCCGTCGGGCTGCTCCTTATATACATACTCACTGTGATGCGACGTGATATTGATATACGCCGGATCAAACTCCTTCAGGCGGTCGATGATATGATACACCTTGAAGACACTGTTACCCTTCAGAGGGGGCAGGATCTCAAACGAGAATTGCGGACGCCCTGCGCGTCCCGCAGCACTTGATTCATTTACACTCATAAGTCAGTATACGTGTTATGACCGGTTAGTAATTATGTCTGTCGTAAGCGGCGCGGATACACTCAAGCGCCTCCATGAGTACCCCTCTGGGCGCACCCGCATTCAGACGCATGAACCCCTCGCCGCCGGGGCCGAACATCTCCCCGTCGTTGAGCGCCAGACGGCACTCCCTGACAAAGAAATCATTCAGCTCCTCATGATTCATCCCCAGAGCGCGGCAGTCGAGCCATATAAGAAAACTCGCCTCCGGCTCAAGAGCCCTGATGCGCGGCATATGCGTGGCGCAGAAATCCCGCACCGCAGCGATATTGCACTCCACATACTCCAGCATCTGCCGGCGCCATTCCGCCCCCTCACGATATGCCGCAATCGTGGCGATATGCGAAAACAGCGGAGCCTCATCGAGCTCATTGGCATTCAGAAAACCGTAGAAACGGCTCCTCAGTCCGTCATCGGGCACGATGGCATACGAACTCACTATGCCCGCGATATTAAACGTCTTCGACGGCGCCGCAAACGTAATCGAATTGCGCCGCGCACTCTCCGACACCTCATAGAACGGCGTGTGCCTGCGCCCCCGGAGCAGCATCTCCGAATGTATCTCATCCGAGATGACCAGAATCCCGTGCGAATCACAGAAATCGGCCAGATGCCGCAGCGTATCGCGGCTCCATACCATCCCCGCCGGATTATGCGGATTCGACAGAATCAGCATCCTGCACCCTCCTCCGGCGCATACATCCTCAAGATTACCGAAATCAATCTCATAGCGCCCGTCGGGGAGCAGGCGGAGCGGATTCCACACCACCTCGCGCCCGTTGGCCTGCGGCACCATGCGGAACGGATGATACACCGGAGGCATCACCACCACCTTATCCCCCGGACGGGTAAAGCAATTGATGGCCAGACCGATACCCTTCACGATACCAGGGATATACGAAATCCATTCAGGGCGCACCTCCACACCGTGCAGCGCGCGGAGCCAGTCGATTATGGCCGGGTGGTAATCAGCCGGTTCCACCGTATATCCCATAACCGGATGCTCCAGCCTGCGGCGCAGCGCATCGATGATAAAAGGGGGAGTGGCGAAATCCATATCCGCCACCCAAAGCGGGAGCAGCGACGCATCGCCGTAACGCTCCTGCAGAGCGTCATACTTCAGCGCCCCCGAACCACGGCGCTCTATGCGCGAATCAAAATCATATGTCATGGTCAGTCAGCGTTAAGGGCGATATCGAGCGCCCGGTTAAGGTCGGCTATTATATCGTCAGGATCCTCCAGACCGATGCTCAGGCGGATCAGACAGTCGCTCACATCCATATCGCGGCGAGTGGCGGCATCGATGGTGCCGAAGATGGTGCTCGCCGGGTGGATGGCCAGCGACCGGTTGTCGAAAAGATTCGTGGCACGGCGCACGAGCCGCAGCGCATCGATAAAACGGAAGCAGGCCTCCTCCGAGGGGAGCGTAAGCGTAAGCATCGCCCCGAAGCGCCCTCCGAACTGGGCAGCCGCCAGCTCATGGAAAGGATTCTCCGGCAGACCGGGCCAGCACACATCCACATCTCCGCGTGCCGCCATGGCCCGCGCCACCTCCGCGGCATTACGCTCCTGCGCGTCATAGCGCACCGAGAGCGTCTCCATCCCCAGAGTCTGCATATACGCGGCGTGCGGGGTCATGTATCCCCCCAGATTCATAAGGATATCCTTGCGCAGGGCGGCCGAGATGCCCGGGAAAGTGCCGTAATCGATCACCATACCGCCCAGCGACGTGGCTCCGCCGCTCAGATACTTCGTGCTCGACAGGATTTCCACATCGATGCCCAGACGGCGCGAGTCAGTATACGTAAAAGGTATCATCGTGGTATCGGCCAGCAGCGCCGCCCCATGCTCATGGGCGATGTCGGCCAGCGCCCGGATATCGGCCACCTCCATCTGCGGGTTGGTGATCGTCTCCATATAGATGCAGCATGTATTGCCGGTCATGGCCTCGCGCACAGCCTGCGTGTCAGTCAGATCCACAAGCACCGTCTCCACACCGAAACGCGCCAGCGTGCGCGTAAGCAGCAGATACGTATTGCCGAAAAGGTGGCGCGACGTCACGATGCGGCTTCCGGCCGAAGCCACAGCCATCACCGCCGCCGAAATCGCAGCCATCCCCGACGTGAACGCCACGGCATCCGCCGCACCGGCCAGCGAGCATATCATACGCTCCAGATTAATGACCGTGGGATTCGTGACCCTCGAATAGTCGGGGTCGTCGCTCTGCTGAGTGAAAGAATCAATCATAGCCCGATGATCCGGGAACTCATATGCCAGACAATGGTAGACCGGCATCGCCAGCGCCCCGTAGGCATCGGGACGAGGGAAGCGGTGATGTATGGCAGCCGTATTTTTCTCCATCTTGAGTAGTGTCAGGGGTGAATAAATTGGCCAAAAACGTCCGATTTTGGCCTGTTAAACATATGCCGAAAGAAAATTCTCAAACGAAATTACTAATTATTACGCTTTTTACCAATTTATTATTATCTTTGCAGCGAAATATCTGACCCTTTTAACCCGAAAGAGTATGTAGAGGGGCAGTTTGCATATAAAGCAAAACAATTTCATAAAATTATATAACACAGAGAGAACCCTTAAATAAAAAAGACAACACCAACACTTCCTCCGTCCCGGCAGAGATGCCATGTGCGTGGGGATTCGAAAAAAAAAGACAGATATGGATTCAGAGAAAAAGCCTAAAAGACCTCGCATAGGTTCCTTAAACGCATCAATTGATTCCACCGACCAGGAGAACCGCTATCGTCCTATGTCGGCCGACGACAACACCTCCGGCTCCGAAGGCCAGGGGGATGCATCATCAGCTTCCGGCTATCAGCCCCGCCAGCAGGGGTATCAGCCCTACCAGCGCCGCGAAGGCGGCTACCAGCCCTATCAGCGTCGCGAAGGGGGCTACCAGCCCCGCACCAACAACGGCTACAACCGTCAGCCCGGCGACGGCCAGAACCAGGGTGGCTACCAGCCCCGTCAGAACCACAACGGCTACGGCCAGCGCCAGCAGGGCGGCTACGGTCAGCAGGGTGCCTACAACCGTCAGCAGAACCACAACGGCTACGGCCAGCAGGGCGGCTACAACCAGAACCG
>CAMWRH010000053.1 GCA_947176605.1 uncultured Porphyromonadaceae bacterium | reverse complement strand
CGCGTCTTTTGTGTATACGAGCCCGGGTGGAGCCGGGGGCGGAGGAGAAGGCCGCGGGGGCGGTGGTTACGGTGCCGGTGAGGAAGTATTGCTCCAGTTCGGGGGTGAGTTCGCCGAGGTCGTCGTCCCAGCGTACCTGGGTGGGTTCGGGGCCGTACCATTCGCGTTTCGGGCGGAGCACTTCGAGCCATTGCGCCTTTGGGAGGAATTTCTGACTCTTCTTTACCATAAAGAGGGGGGTGACCGTGCCGGTCACTTCGGGCCACATTTTCAGGCGCTCCAGTGATCCCTTGGCCATATCGACCGTAAGGTAGGAGCTTTCGGCGTCTACCAGGCGGTTGAATGTAGAGTCGGCCTCCATGGGGATCATGATTGTCTGCACCGAGCCTTCGGCTTCAAGGCGCCGCAGCTCTCCCCCTTCAAACAGCATCAGCATTCTGTCGGCATGAAGCTGGTTGAAGAAATCCTCTTCCACATGCTCCATCATCATGGCATTTGAAGGGATGCGGGCGTAATCGGCGGTAGAATCGTTGAAATGCACCACTATCGTATCGCCGCGCAGCTGCCGCTCGTCGCTCCATACGATCGGGAGCCGGTTGAGGCGTAGCAGCGAATCGAGTTCCGTAAAGATTATCGTATCGGCTACGCCCTGCATGTCCTTTCGGAAGAAGCGTGCCCTCGGGAATGCCTTTGCCATATGCCAGATGGAATCCCCTTCGGTCTGACGGGCCGGTATGGCGGGTCCTACGGGAGTGGGGATTTCCTCATCGGGGTTCCACCCTACCGGGGGGATGTAGAGTTGGGGGAAAGCGAGCGACAGGGAGTCGGGGCCGTCGCCGAAAGTCCATCCTGCGGCAAACGGGAGCCTTGACGGATCGGCATCGAGCGCCGCTACTGCGGCGGCTTCCCTCTGCTCGGCCACCAGGCGTGGGCTGCGCTCGAGCATCCAGGTGCGGATGGTGTCGGCGCGGAGGAAGAGTGTGTCGCCCTGCGAATACTCCATCATCAGCGGATACTCGGCGGCCATCGCCTCACGCGTAGAGTCATTGTATATGCCGAAGCCTCCTATCAGCACCGCCTTACGGGCCGTATCCGTGATCACCATCGGGCGGGGGCGTTTGGCCGGAGAGCGGAAACTGTAGGCTCGGCTGATGCGTGTGCGCGGGTCGTAGACGATGGAATCCCCTTCGAGGGTGGTGGTGCGGTGCAGCGAGTCGGTATGAGCCACAGTGGAGCGGCTCATCAGTTCGGCCACACCGGTATCCGTATTGTAGAATCCTTCCGAAGTCACGATTTCATCCTCTGTAGTGATGATTCGTGTGGGGGTCTCGATACGGGCCACATGGGTATCGGTATTGTAATAGAGCGTATCGGTGAACATATGGAAATCATTCTGCTCACCATGCAGCTCCACATTGTGATAGAACACCGCGTCATTGGTCGAGGGGCTGTACTGACCGTATATGGAGGTCAGCGTATTCAGTTCATCCTCCAGACGACCGCCGCATTCATACCAACCCAGATCGGCAGCCAGGTCATAATCGAGGCTATCGGTGGTAAGGCTCGTATTGCGGTTGATCATCCTCACCTGAGGCTGTGAAGGGCCGCAGAGCAGACGGGCGAAGCGATCGGTGCCGTTGTAGAAAAGCTTATCTGAATAGACGAAAAGCGTATCTCCCTGCTCCATCCGGACATGTCCGAATGCATCCATCGAGTTTAGCTCCGGGAAATAATAAGCCGAATCGCAGAACATCCACATCCCCATCTGGCGGAACTTCACATTACCCTTCACCAACTGACGGTCAGACTGAGCGCCCGCATCGCCGAGGGTGCGTATGATCGAATCAGCCTGCTCCAGGAATACCTTATCCGAGCGGTTGCGGTCGGCCGAGCCTACCTGTGGTGTAAACGTATGCGACGGTGCCGGGCGGTGGAAACTGTCGGGTCGGGCCGTGGCTCCGGCGGCGCCCCTTGTCGATTGCTGCCGGGCATTATTATTGGCGCTCTGTGCCGAGGCCTGGCGTACCAGGCTCAGTGCACAGAGCGACAGAATCAGCGCGAGGGCCGCCACAACGCGCCTTGGGTTGTGGTCAAGACTCCTCATTTTATCCAGCCTTCGTATTGGAATTCACAGGGATACCATCCGTCCTCGATGCGGACGTAGGTCTCACGGATTTTCTTTTCCACCCAGTCGCGGAGGATCTGATTCATCTCGTGATTCTCATACATAGTCTTGAGCATGTTGTAGTCGTCGAGCATTGAGGCCTTATGACCGTCGGTGCGGGCCGTAAGCTTCACGATAGCCGCGACATCGCGGTTTTTGCGTTCATCCTTCATTATGAAGGCCTCGCTGACATCGCCGGGCTGCATCTTCTCGATACGTGCGGCCACCTCCGGGGGTAGCTGCTGCATCTCAAAGCGGGTGGATCCGGTCTGCTCATTGACCATTACGCCACGGTTGTTGCGTGTATCCTTATCCTGCGACACGACACCTGCGGCCTGCTCGAACGTAAACTTACCGTCCTTGATATCGCGGCTGAGCGAATCGAGGCGATTGACGGCGATAGCCAGATCCTCATCGCTCACATGCGGGCGGAGCAGTATGTGCCGGAAATTGGCCTGCTCTCCCCTCTTCTCGATAAGCTGGATGATATGGTATCCGAATTCCGTCTCCACGATACGGCTCACCTTCTTCGGGTCGTTGAGATTGAAAGCCACGTTAGAGAACTCCGGCACGAAATCGGCCTTGCCGTGGAACCCGAGTTCGCCACCCTGCATGGCCGATCCCTTATCCTCACTGTTCATGATGGCGAGAGTGGCGAAATCGGCCTGCCCGTTGTTGACACGCTCCGCATAATCCCGGAGGCGGGCCTTCACATCCTCCACTTCCTGCCGCGGCACCATCGGATTCAGCGTGATGATCTGCGCCTCGACCTGCAGGGGGACGTATGGGATAGAATCCTCCGGGAGCGACTCATAATACTTACGCACGTCACGCGGAGTGGCCTTGACATCCTTTGTGAGGTTGGCCTTCACCTGCTCCACGATATAGCTGTTGCGCGTGATGTCGATAAGCTGCTCACGCAGCTGCGCCATCGGCTTACGGAAATACTGCTCCATCTTCTCTTTCGAGCCGAGATTCGCAATAAAGAAATTCAGACGGCGGTCGACCTGGGCGAGCACCTGCGATTCCGGGGCTTCGATAGTGTCGATTTTTGCCTGATGCAGATAAAGCTTCTCCACGGCCATCTGCTCGGGGATGTAGCAGTACGGATCGCCGGGAATCGGGGCACCTTCGGAACGTAGCTGGGCATACATATCCTCCACATCGCTACGGAAGATAGCTTCGTCGCCTACGACCCATGCCACCTCATCGACGACATTCTTCTTAGGCGCTGCCATGAGCGAGATACTCACTCCGGCCAATGCCGCCAGAGCGGCCGGTATTATAAGTCTGTTGGTCTTCATCCAGTGTTGGTTGACAGTAAAATTAAGTCTGAAAGATTATTTAGGGGGAGATGCGGGAGGGGGTGTATTGAGGCGGAAGTCGCGCAGTCGCCCCTCCTTTCTGGCCTTTGCGTACAGGCTGTTTATGAGCTGCCGCTCATAGGCCTGCCCTGACTCAAGTTCGAGGCGTCCGGCGATCACGGGAGCCGCCACTTCATAAGGCATCACCTCTCCGGATGGGAGGAATGAGGATATGTGGAGCAGATAGGTCATGCCGCCGTAGGCGGTCTCGAAATTCTGACGTGTGGCCACGAAAGAGTCCGGGTCGTCAAAGCGGTAAGGGATCTGACGTGCGATCAGGTTCCAGTCGGTCCATTTATCCTCGAAGAAAGAGTACTCGATTGCATCGGCCAGACCGTAGCGCTCGAGATTATCGATAGCATCCGGGGTGGCTGTGATCATCCATCGGCGGATATCGGCGAGCCTTGCGGCATCAGAAGGGATCTTTACATAAAGCCCTTTGACCACGGGGCGCTCGAGTATCAGAGAAGCCGAGTTATTCCGGAAATATGCGCGGATCGAATCGTCGGGGACGCTCCAGCGGTGTGATGCCCGGATGTTACGGCGGTAAGAGGCCACCATCAGGCGTCGGCGGTACTGCTCGACCATGCGGTCGATGCGGGCCATTTCATCCGGGCTGTCGCTCATGATGTCGGCGAGCAGATGCCGCTCTACCCATCCGTCGACGATAGAATTGAACATTTCGGCGCTGTCAGCCGGGGCCAGGCCTGCGGGGATGCGGCAGAGCACTTCGGTGCGAGTAAGCACCGAGTCACCGACGGCCACCACGACATCATCGGCCGGGATTTCCTGCACTGCTGTCTGCTTTCGGCATGCAGTGGCGGAGGCGGCCAAAGCCAGGCATGTGATTATGTATGACAGAACCGGGGTTTTCATCACTCGTGTATATAATCAACGGTGCAAACCGCTTCAGCTTACAAATTTACTAAAAATTTTTCTGACAGTGGGATTATCGGATGAAAAATTATCCATTTCGCACTGCGGGAGGGGAGAGAAGCCGGCGGGGAGAAGATGTGATAAGGCTCCACCCCTTGTCGGGCTGGAGCCTTATCTTATCTTTACTGATTGGAGCGCGGGGCTCTTTGCGGTTATTTTACTTTTTTGAGGACTTTCTGGTTGATTTCCACGGGATAGCGGGAGCGAAGGGAGGATACCCATGCCTGCTCGAGCTCTTCCTGATAGTCGCCGGTGACGAGACCGCGCACGTCGCTCACTTCTTCGGGCTCGTCGATGACGCGGCCGTCGATCATGATGCATGTGGCGAAATTGGCGTTGGGGGATACGGCGTCGCCGGTGCCGAACATGAGTGCGTCAACCATCGGGTTCTGTCCGCGCTGCATGAGCACGCGGTCGATTGTGGCCTCACCCTTATATTCCTTTTTCAGTGTTGCCACAGCCTCATCCTTGGGGAGAGCTGCGTAGCGGGCGGCGATGTCGGCAGCTACAGAGTCATTCTTTGCCTGCACGAGGATACCTTTGGCGTGGGGCACATCCCACTTGTAATTGGCGCGGTTGCGCTTGAAATATTCTTCAAGGCCATTGGTATCCTTCGAAGCCTTGTCCCAGACATTGCGCACACTTGCCTCATAGAGCAGCGAACCGTTGGTGTACTCGTGGAGGAGGTTGCGGTAGTCGGGTTCGTTTGCTTCGAGCCATTCTTCCTCTGCCGCTACGAGAGTGGCGTTTTCGAAGTTGGAGATTGCATTATCGAGATACTTCTCCCCTACTACGGGATTGGGCTGGATTCCGCCGTGCATGGAGGCTATGAGAGCCGAGAGGGGCACCTCTGTCTTTCCGACCTTCATGATTTCGGTGCCGGCGATGGCGGGCTCCGAGAAAGTGACATAGAATACCGAATCAACGCCTGATTCCGCGGCATAGGCCTTGAGGCGGGCTACGAGGGGATCATTGAGTCGGGCATTGTGCTTTTTGGCCAGGCGTGCGGTCTGATTATTCTTAACCAGAGCGTAGCGTTCATCCTGGGGGTTCATGATACGCGCGATTTCCGCGGGGCGCATTTCATCAATTGCGGGGGGATCCTTGCGGTCGATCTTATTGATGATATGCCAACCGAACTGGGTGCGGAAGGGCTCGCTGATCTGTCCCACCGGGAGAGCGAAAGCCACGCTGTCGAATTCCTGCACCATCACGCCGGATCCGAACCACTGCAGCAGGCCACCCTGCCGGGCGGAACCCTTATCGTCGGAATATCGCATGGCCATTTCCTCAAACTTCGAGGGAGTGGCCTTTACTACAGAGTATATACTGTCGATGCGGGCCTTGCGTGCGGCTGATTCCTCGGGAGTGCCGTTCTGATCCAGTATAAGGATATGTGCGGCTCTTACAGTGCCGCGTGCGGGGCGGTGCTCACCGGTGCGGATGATATGGTAAGCCACCGGGCTTTCGATCACCTGCGACACTTCGCCGGGCTTCAGCTCATAAGCCGTGACCTCGAAAGTGTAGGGATAACGTCCTGCGGGGATATAACCGAGGCTGCCGCCGCGTGAGCTTGAGCCGCGGTCCTGGCTGTACTGGCGTGCGAGCTCGGCGAAGTCGCCACCTGCGATCACCACATTGCGGATTGAATCGAGGCGTGCCACCGATGCGGCATTCGAGTCGGCCGAAGGGGCCTTAAAGAGCATGATATGGCTTGTGGGCACTTCCTCGAGGCTTCGGGCGTAGGCTTCGGCCACGAGCTTGTCGAGATAAACGGAATCCGTCATATACGGAGCTGCCAGATCGTGACGGTATTGATCCATTTCCTGACGGAAGGCTGCGGTAGTATCGATACCGGCGGCCATAGCGTCGGCCACCTTCAGACGGTAATTGACAAACATCTCCACATAATCCTCCAGGGGCTGCGGAGCGAGCTGCTGCTGCGAATTTTTGTGATAGAGATATTCAAATTCCGATTTAGGGACGTCAACACCATTGACCGTCATTATCACCGGATCTTTGGCGGCCCAGGCCAATGCGCAAATGCCAAGGCCGGCCCCCAACAGAAGTGTAGTCTTCATGCTTGTTTAGGGATAGTTCTGAATACAAAAAATGAGATGCTGCGCTCCTGGCCGGGAGCAGCAGGCGCGCCCGGGGGCAGCACTCCGCCCAGGTGACGCACCTATGGGATATAACGTCATGCCGGCGTTAAAATTATGTCACCGGCTCCATGAAGAGAGAAATTTCAGGCGCATGAGGCGTATTTCCTCCTCCGTATATTCCGAGCCGAGTTCCTGAATGGCCGATTCAAGGTCGTCCTCCTCAAGCGAGCGGAGATAATCGAGTATTTCCTGCTGGCAATCCTCCTCAAGGATATCGTCGAGATAATAATCGATATTGAGGCGGGTGCCTTCGAGCACGAGGTTTTCGAGCTCGGCGAGCAATTCGTCGAATTCAAGCCCTTTGCTGTCGGCGATCTCCTCGAGATTGATCTTGCGGTCGATGCCCTGGATGATGTATACGCGAGTCTTACCGGTATCGCCGACGGTGCGCACCTTGATATCGGAGGGGGGCTCGATATCATTGCGCTGCACATAATCGGCGATTACCTCTATAAATTCCGGGCCGAAACGTTTTGCCTTAGCCTGCCCTACGCCGTTGATATTGGCGAGATCCTCCGTGTCGGTGGGATAGATCTTGGCCATAGCCTCAAGCACCTGGTCGCGGAGCACTACATACGGGGGCACATTGAGTCTCTCCGCGATATGGCGGCGCACATCGGAAAGCATTTCGAGCAGACCGGAGTCGGCTCCTTCCGGCGCGTGGGTATCCTCATCGGAGTCGGCCTCGGGGTCGATTTCAGCCGGCCCCACGATCATGAACGATTCCGGGCCGGCGATGAAATGGCGCCCCATAGGAGTGAGTTTCAGTATGCCGTAGTTCTCCATATCGTTGGTGAGGTAGCCGGCTATCACGGCCTGCTGTATGAGGGTGTTCAGGAGGCGGTCCTCCACATCATGAAGCGCGCCGAATAGCGGGAGCGCATCATGGCCGAGGCGATGCCCCTCGTCGGTATGGCTTCCGGTAAGGAAAGCCACGATATACTCGGATTTATACCGTTCGCCCAGCATCTCGCAAGCCTTTAGCACCTTGAGCAGACTCTCGCCTGCTTCGATACGGGTCTTCGGATTTCGGCAGTTATCGCAGTTGCCGCAATGGTCGGCGGCCATCTGCTCGCCGAAATAGCTGAGCAGGATCTTACGCCGGCACACAGCCGATTCGGCATAACGGGCCGTCTCCAGGAGGAGCTGCCGTCCGATTTCCTGCTCGGCGGGGGTTTTGCCTTGCAGGAGTTTGTCGAGTTTCTGCAGATCCTTGCTTGAATAGAAGGCAATGCATGCGCCTTCGCCGCCGTCGCGACCGCCCCGGCCGGTCTCCTGATAATACCCCTCCAGGCTTTTTGGCACATCATAATGAATCACATACCTCACATCAGGCTTATCGATACCCATACCGAAGGCGATCGTAGCCACGATCACGTCGACCTTTTCAGTCAGGAAATCATCCTGGTTAGCGGCGCGTGTGGCGGCATCCATACCGGCGTGATAAGCCTTTGCCCGGATACCGTTGAGCTGCAGGATCTTCGTAAGCTCCTCGACACGTCGGCGCGACAGGCAGTATATGATGCCGGATTTGCCGGGGTTGCTCTTGATGTAGCGTATCACGTCGCGGTCGACGTGCTGCGTCTTCTGCCTCACCTCATAATAGAGATTCGGCCTGTTGAAACTTGACTTGTATACGCGGGCGCCGGTGATGCCGAGGTTTTTCTGGATATCGTGCTGCACCTTTGGTGTGGCCGTGGCCGTAAGGGCGATTACCGGGCGTGGGGAAATGGCGTCCACGAGCTGGCGGATCTTACGGTATTCGGGGCGGAAATCGTGACCCCATTCCGAGATGCAGTGGGCCTCGTCGATGGCGTAAAAACTGATTTTGACCGATCTGAGGAAATCTACGGTAGATAGCTTCGACAGAGACTCCGGGGCCACATAAAGGAGCTTCGTGACACCCGAGCGCACATCCTCCTTCACCTTATGCACGGCACCCTTGCCGAGCGATGAGTTAAGGAAATGTGCCACACCTTCGCATCCGCAGTGAGCACGTATGGCATCGACCTGGTTTTTCATCAGGGCTATTAGCGGGGAAATGACAATCGCCGTGCCTTCCGACATCAGGGCCGGCAGCTGGTAGCAGAGGGATTTTCCGCCACCGGTGGGCATAAGCACAAACACATCGCGGCCATCGAGCAGGTCGCTGATTATATCCTGCTGATTGCCTTTGAAGCCATCAAACCCGAAGTGCTCACGGAGCGCTTGGAGAATTTCCTTTTCATCTGCCATTATGCGAAGGTGTGTATGAATAAGTATGGAGGAGTCAGGTGTGTGGGGTGAGACGGCCAGGGGCGCGGTTGCGGGCTTCGGGCCGTTTCGTATTCAAAGTTAAAAAAAAATCTTGGAAATCAAAACTATCTGTGGAATTATTTTGGGTATGCTTGCAAAAAAATCCCGCGCACTGCGTGTGCTGCGGGATTTTTTTTATTCATGATGGTGATTTCCGCCTTTGGCTGAGCGGGGGCCGGGGGCGGGATCAGTCGGCGAGGCGCACCTTGTCGAAGTTGGCCTGGTCGAGGCGCGAGAGGACGTAGGCGGCGTCGACGGTGAAGTCCTTGACATGCATCGAGGGGACGTCGAACATAGCGTCGACCATCACAGTCTCCACGATCGAACGCAGGCCACGGGCACCGAGCTTATACTCTATCGCCTTGTCGACGATTGCCTCGAGAGCATCCTGCGTAAATTCCAGATGCACGCCATCGATCTCGAAGAGGCGCTTGTACTGTCGCACGAGGGCGTTCTTCGGTTCGGTAAGGATGCGTAGCAGAGCGTCGCGGTCGAGCGGATTGAGCGCCGTCAGCACCGGCAGACGGCCTATGATTTCGGGGATAAGGCCGAAACTCTTCAGATCCTGCGGCAGGACGTAGCGCATCAGATTGTCGCGCTGCTTCTTCTTCAGGGTCTCATCCTTGCCGTAGCCTACGACGTGGGTGTTCATGCGGTTGGCGATCTTACGCTCGATACCGTCGAAAGCGCCGCCGCAGATAAACAGGATATTCTTCGTGTCGACAGCGATCATCTTCTGGTCGGGGTGCTTTCGGCCGCCGTTTGGGGGCACGAGCACCGTAGATCCTTCGAGGAGCTTGAGCAGACCCTGCTGCACACCCTCGCCGCTGACGTCGCGGGTGATCGAAGGGTTGTCGCTCTTACGGGCGATCTTATCTATCTCATCGATAAAGACGATACCCTTTTCGGCGCGTTCCACATCGTAGTCGCAGTTCTGCAGCAGGCGTGTGAGCAGCGACTCGATATCCTCACCCACATAACCGGCTTCGGTAAGGACCGTTGCATCCACGATAGCGAACGGCACATCCAGCAGGCGTGCGATGCTCTTTGCCAGGAGCGTCTTACCGGTGCCTGTGGGGCCTACCATAATGATGTTTGACTTTTCGATATCCACATCCGTATCTCCGGCTTCGGAGATAGCGTCGCGCAGAGCGGCCTTCGGGGCGTTCTTATCGCGTGCGGCCTCCTGAGCGATACGCTTATAGTGATTGTATACCGCTACAGAGAGATACTTCTTCGCCTCCTCCTGACCGATGACATACTGGTCGAGATAGTCGCGGATTTCATGCGGAGTGGGGATATCCTCCTTCTTATGTACCCCCGAAGGCGTATCCTTGCGGCGGGCGGCCAGAGCCTGGTCGCGTGCGTTGTCGATGTAAGAGATGCAGTCTTCGCAGAGAGTCAGGCCGTCGAAGACCTGCACGACCGTGGTATCGGCCGTCTCCATGGCACCGCACATCATGCAACGCTTAGCGTCATTTTTCTTTGCCATTCGTAATAAAGTTAATATCTGAGGCGAGAGCCGTATCAGGCTTCACGCTTGCGGTTGTTGACAAGGATCTTGTCGATCATTCCGTACTCCTTGGCTTCGGCGGCGATCATCCAGTAGTCGCGGTCGGAGTCGGCGGCCACCTTGTCGAAAGGCATGCCGGAGTGGTCGGAGATAATACGGTAGAGTTCATCCTTAAGCTTAAGGATCTCACGCGCTGTGATTTCGATGTCGGATGCCTGTCCCTGGATGCCGCCCAAAGGCTGATGGATCATCACGCGTGAATGCGGAAGAGCGAAACGCTTCCCTTTCTGGCCGGCCACGAGGAGCACGGCGGCCATCGAAGCGGCCATTCCGGTGCAGATGGTCGACACGTCGGAATTGACGTACTGCATCGTGTCATATATGCCGAGACCGGCATACACGCTTCCGCCCGGGGAATTGATGTAAAGCGAGATATCCTTGTCGGGGTCGACAGAATCGAGATAAAGCATCTGAGCCTGAATGATATTGGCGCTCTGGTCGCTTACCTGAGTGCCGAGGAAGATGATACGGTCCATCATCAGGCGTGAGAACACGTCCATCTGAGTCACATTGAGCTGGCGCTCCTCAAGGATATAGGGGTTGAGATAGTCGGCGTGGGGCATAGAGACAGCGCCGGCATTGGCATCCACGAATTTCACGTAGGAATCGAGCGTATTGGAACTCATGCCGAGATGATTGACGGCGAAATTCCTGAAGTCGTTTTTCATATTAACAGTCAAATAAGAGATTTAACACGCATCCCGGATCGCGCCCGTCTGACGGTAGCAATCCGGGATGAGAGTGTGTCAGTAAAATATTGTCATGTCAGGAGGGTACTCCTGCGGATATGTCACTCGGCTGCAGCCTCCTCGCCTACCTCGGGAGCGAAGAGGGCGCGGAACTCCTCGACAGTGACGTCCTTCTCATCGAGAGAGACGTTGTCCTTGATGGCGTTGAACACCTTGAAGTCCATGCTCTGCTGAGCGAGACGCTGCACATTCTTCTCATCCTTAAGGATTTCCTGTGCATACTTCTCCACCATTTCCTTGGGAGCGTTGGCCATGCCGTACTGCGCGAGCTGCTGCTGCACTGTAGCCATAGCGAGGCTCATGAGGTCAGCCTGCTCCACCTTCACCTCAAACTGGCGTGCGATAGCCTCTGCCACGAGGTCCCATACGAGCTGGGGGCGCATCGAAGCGAAAGCCTCGTCAACGTTTTCGGGAGTGATTTTCTCCTCGCGCTGCATAAGGAATTCCTTAAGCACGGGCTCGGGGAGCTCGATTTCGCCTACGGCGTCGAGCACACCCTTCTTCGCATCGATAGTGAAGCGGTAGAAGCTGTCGTGGCCCAGAGCGTTGGAGATCATTTCCTTGATAGCGTTGCGGTATTCCTCCTCATTGTGCACCTTATCCTTGCCGAAGAGATTTTCGAAATACTCCTCATTGAGTTCGGCGGGCTGCACTACGATGATTTCCTTGATTTCCATCTTGAAATCGCCGTGATGAGCTGCAGTCTCGGCCTTATCGATATTGAGCATCGAAGAGAGTTCGGCCTCGTTGCCATCGCAAGTAGCGGCGGGGTTGAATACCACGGTCTCCCCTACCTTCTTGCCCTCGAAGAGAGCTTCCTGGTCTTTGTTCTTGAAGTAAGAGGGGGCGAGGATGCCGTTCTCCACCACGATACCTTCAGCCTTGGGCTCACCGTTCTCATCGAGCTCAGTGATCACACCCTTCACCAGAGCGTTGGGCTCCACGGCCTCACCGGGCACCTGCTTGCCGAAGCGCTTGCGGAGCTGCTCGTCCTCATTATTGATCATGTCGTCGCTGACAGTGATGTTGTAGAAGGGGACGTGGAGGTCCTTGTTGACATGAGTATCGATTTCGGGAGCCACACCCACCTTAAACTTGAAAGTGAATTCAGAGTTGGCGAGGTTGAAATCCTCCTCCATCTTCACGGGGACGGGGTTGCCGAGCACGTGGAGGTTTTCCTTGCGGATATAGTCGTAGACGGCGTCGCCTACTTCCTTATTGATGACGTCGTACTTCACGGCGTCGCCATATTTCTTGCGGAGCAGCCCCATGGGAGTCTTGCCGGGACGGAAGCCGGGTTCCGGGCGGTGCTTTGAGATTTCCTTGAGCTGCTTCTCTACTTTGTCAGTATAATCCTTCTCTTCGATAACAACGGTGATCTCACCGTTGACTTTGTCGATCGGGGCGTAAGTTACGTTCATTTCTTTATATAATCGTATATTTATGGTATTTCTGTCGTAGCGGAGAGAGCGGATGCGGGGAGGGAGCCGTGAATGGCGCAACAAATACCGCGCCAAAAAACCGTGCGGGTGCATCCGAAATGCAAATTTACACAATTTTTGCGACATATCCCCTCTTTGGGGGAATTATTTCGCATCGGGGGCGATAACAGTGCCGGAGGTGGAGTGTCAGTTGCGGTAGAAGCGAGCGAATACCGCCACCGTGTCGTCAAGGTCGGCGATGCTTCCGGTCTCGCATGCCGAATGCATTGCCCAGATTGCGCATCCCATGTCGACACCGGCAATGTCGAGCTGCGAAGTCAGGATATTTCCCAGCGTGCTGCCACCGGCCACATCGGCATGATTGACGAAATACTGGCACTTCACGCCGGCCTCCTCGCAGAGGGCCCGGAATACGGCGTCGCCCCGCGGATCGGTCATGTACTTGCAGTTGGCATTGATTTTCACCACGGGTCCGCCTCCGAGCACCGGGTGATTCGTCGGGTCGTACTTTTCCGGGTAATTCGGATGCCAGGCGTGGGCATCGTCGGCCGATATGAGGAATGTGCGTTCCAGAGCGCGGTAGAGGCGCTCCGACGAATCCTCCGGGCGAGGGAGCGGCGGCATTTCCATCGACTCATCCACGGGGCACTGCTGCTCATCGTAGGCCCGGCAGATGCGGTGCATCAGATTGCGCAGGGTCGGTGCGGCGGCTCCCTGGCGGGTGCCCGATCCGGTCTCCTCATTATCGAATATGGCCATCACGCGGGTGGCTCGCACCGGGTCATCGGCCGCTTCGGTCAGGGCGCAGAGCGAGGCGAAGGCCATCGACAGGTCGTCGAGACGCGGCGACACGATGTAATCCTCATTCAGCCCCACCGCCGGGAAGACCGAATCCACCGGATAGAGCACCGCCTCATAGGCCAGTATATCCTCCGGCTCCACCTCCGCCTCATCGGCCAGCATGCACTTCACCACACCTCCGCGCTTCATCTTCTCACGGAATTCCTCTTCGGGCATATACCCCAATACGGGCTTCATGTCCTTCTGCACCGAAAGGGGGTTGCCGTCGTTGACGGCGCGGTTGAAATGTATGGCCAGATGCGGGATCACTGCCACGGCGCTCACCAGATCGATGAGGCGTGTCTCAGGGTGCATCGGGTCGTCGGAGCGCAGCATCAGGCGAGCCGCTATCGACAGCGGGCGGTCAAACCAGGTATACATGATCGGGCCGCCGTACTTCTCCACATTCAGGCTCACCACTCCCCCGTCGCCATATATTTCCGGGTTTGGCTTAAGCTTAAAACCGGGGCTGTCGCTGTGAGAGGCGATTATATGGAATCCCCCTTCTTCCGGGGGGACAGTGCCGCAGATAAAAGCGAACAGAGCCGTATCATTACGCGTCATGTAATATCGGCCTTCGGGGAGGATCGACCAGTCGGCGGCGGGGTCGAGCTTCACGAATCCATGATTTACGAGCACTTCCTCCGCTTCGGCTACGGCGAAGAAATTGCATACACTCGTATTCAGCATTGCGGCGATGCGGTCGGCCGGGCTTGCGGGTGTCTCGAGAGCGGCGTCGAGCGCCATGTCCTCCTGCACGCGGGCCAGCAGGTCGCGTGTCAGGTCTTTGGTATCAGAGTCCTGTGTGTGTCGGGGCATGATGGTATCGGATATTGTGGTCGGGTACTATAATAATAATATTATGGTCGGGTATTATAATAAATGTGATTCAGAGCGCGGAGCACATTGCAGAGTGTCTGGCTCCAGTAAGCCACAAACTCCTCGCGTGCGTGGCGGTAGGCGGCTTCAAGCTGTTCGCCGTCGGTATCCTTCACTACCGAGATGAAATTATACAGCGACTGGAATATGTCGGCCAGGCATTCGGATACGGAAGCCGCGATGGGGGTATCACTGTACTTCATATCCTCCTCGAACGTCTCCAGAAACACGTCGTCCGGGCCGAGCAGCTGCTCGACATGGCGGCGCACACTGTTATAATAGTCTTCATCCACGTAAGAGGCGTAATATGCGGCATCCTCGTCGGCCTCCTCCTCGAGTGGTACGGAGCCGTATTCATCCCATTCCTCCTCGTCGTGGGGGTGATGATGGTGATGGTGGCGGCAGTCGGGATCATCGCATCCGCATTCCGCGTCGTCGTCGGCATCGGCATCATTTCCGAAGCGTCCGGCAGTATCCTTGTCGGCGACGATATCCGTAAAATCCATATACAGGCGGGGCAGGAGGCGTATCATCGATGCCACGAAAGTGGAGGGCTCGTCCTCGGCGGCATTCTCGAGGGTGACGCAGTATTCTGCGGCGAGGGCCGTCAGGCCGAGCAGACGCGTGCGCATATTGCGCATCTCTTCAGTCGGTGTAGTCATTGTATAACCCTTTATCATTAATATATCGGGCCACCCTGTCGGGGAGGCCATCCGGGATGATGCCATTGGCCAGGTCGTGGCGTATGGCTGTGGAGCTGTCGGCTTTCATCGGCACTCCTTTGAGTATAACGCATCCGGGGGGCATTTTGTCGGAAGCCGATGCTTCTTCACCCGGACGCGGATAGACGATCAGGCCGTAATGGCTTATTATCTCGTCGGGATTCTTCCATCGGCCGAAAGCCGCCAGATTATCACCTCCGATGATCAGGCGGAAGCTGCAGCCGGGGAAAGCGGCGGAGAGTGCACGCAGAGTGGCTATGGTGTAAGAGGGGCGCGGAAGCCGCATTTCGAAATCGCTCACCTTAATGCGCCGGCGGCATTCATCGGGGAGCGACTCTACGGCGAGGCGCGTCATGGCCAGACGGTCGGATTCGGGCGACATGCGGCGTCCGCTTTTGAACGGATTGCATGGGCTCACCATCATCCACACCTCATCCACCCCACCCTGCCGCAGGGCAGCGCAGGCCACTGCGAGATGGGCGGCGTGCGGAGGATCAAACGTGCCTCCGAAGATTCCGATCGTGCGCGGGGAGGATGCCTGATTCATATCGATGCATGTATAATAAGCAGTGACGGCGGGCATGTAGCCTCCGGCTCAGGCATTCAGGAAATCGCGTATCAGAGAGGCCACCTCGGCGGCTGCGCGGTCGAGGTCGTCGTTGACCACGCGGCAGTCATAGCTGTCGGCGAAGCCGATTTCATACTCGGCCTTTGCCAGGCGCTTGCGGATGCGGTCTTCGGGATCGGTGGCCCTTCCGCGCAGTCGGCTTTCGAGCACTTCCAGACTTGGGGGGAGTATAAATATGGAGAGCGCCTCATCGCCATAGCATCGCTTCACGTTAAGACCACCCTTCACATCGATGTCCATAATGAGGTTGCGTCCGCCGGAAGTGACGCGCTCCACCTCGCTGCGCAGCGTGCCGTAGCAAGTGCCGGGATATACTTCCTCCCACTCCACGAAATCACCCCGGTCGGCTCGACGGTGGAACTCCTCGTTGGAGATGAAATAATACTCCCTTCCGTCCTGCTCCTCGCCGCGCGGGGGGCGGCTTGTGGCCGAGATCGAGAATCCGAGCCGCAGCTCGGGGTTATGGATTATGCGTGAGATGATGGTGGATTTACCGGTGCCCGAGGGGGCGGAGAGGATGATTATCTTTCCGTTCATTTGGCTGGTATGCGGAGAGAGGGTGGGTGGGGGGGATAGGG
>CAMWRH010000052.1 GCA_947176605.1 uncultured Porphyromonadaceae bacterium | reverse complement strand
CTTCAGCACCCCGGCCTCGAAGCCGAATCGCGAAGCCGAGCCTCGTAGTCCTGCGCCCGAGCTTCAGCGAAGGGAAGGGCCAGCCCGCTTCTGCGATGGGATTCCTCTCTCCCCCGCATCACCACGCTTTTGGCCTCACAACGCCAAAAGCATAAAAAGACTTAAACGTAACGAGTCACACACATATGGCAGTAATCCCGTGAGGGATAATCAAAACAAGAGTCTCACACAACCACACCCGTGAGGGCCAACGAGACTCAAAAGTCCCGTAAGGGATGTTTGAAGATTGGTTAATTGAAGACGCTTGCCGCCCCCGGGCGGCAAGCTTTTCTTTACCCCTACACCCTTCCCGCATACCATCCTGCACCCTTTACAATCCCCCAAAAACAAAAAAGGGGCTTCATCCGGATTTATAAAAAATCAAGGATGAAGCCTCCAATTCTTCTTCAATGCCCTGTCCACCCGACAGGCACAGCCTCCATAGGCCGAATCAAAAAACGATGTTGATGCCGTATACGCCACCGGCAGCGATCCTTCCATCAATAATAGAGTTCGCTGATATCGGCAAGACGGGCGTCAGAGACCGCAGCCTCCGTCTCCTCAACACTCCAGTCGCCAAAGAAAGGCTGACGACTCACACTCTGACGGATATTCTCGCGCAGATTGGCAATCAACTGCGAATAGGGGAAATAGTTTGACATTACTAAATTGTTTTTAAGGTTTATTGGAAAATTGCTCCAAAAGCAATTTAGTATTAAAACGTCTCAACTTCCAAATTGTTTTCAAAAATTCAGGAAAAACTCCATTTTCCCAAAATTTTAACATTTCCTCGCTCCTCACCCCCAATTCCCCAATGCCCAATCCCATAGCCCCGAGCAAGCCCCCAGCCCAGCCGGACCCAGTGGTCCTGCGCCCGAGCTTCAGCGATGGGATCTCCTTGACTTACTCAGCAACTATCCCATTATTCCGAAATCAACGACTCCATCAGCTTCCGCAGATGAGCCACCTTTACCCCGTAGTTAAAACCCTGGGTATTATCCAGACCTGCAAAATTCACAGCCACCAGTTTACCATATTCATCGATAATAGGGCTTCCGCTCGATCCATGCAATGCCGGGATTGTATACATGATGCTGGCATCATCCGTATCCTGTGATACCTCACCTGAAGTCACCTGTGCCTTCACTCCCTGATCGGTAATAGCCAGAGTCGGACCAAGGTTGTAACCGATCATATACAATGTCTTCCCTACTTTCACATCCTTCTTCTTCGATACATCGTCCGAGGCTTTCCGCTCATCAGTCTTGCTTCTGCCCTTCGGCAACTTGAACACCTTCTTGCCTTCCGGAGTAATCTTATCCTTGAGCTGGATTATCGCAAGATCGTGCGTCGGATCATCAGCCACAGTCACACATCCTTTGAAATCTGACATATTTGTCACATACGAGTTGTTGTATGCCACTCCGATATCATTATGCGCCACAACCTCATAATCCATCCCATTGATTGAACGTAACATATTCACAATATCCTGCGTATTGTCACGCTCCTCCACCAACGCCGCATACATCTGCCTGTATTCGTACAGATCTGACGGTGAATCAGTCGACATGATTGCTATCTGAAGTATCCCCAATTTCTCATTTATATCATTGATCGATTTAGACCCCTCATTAGCTATGTAATTGAAATAATTCATTATGCTCGAACGAGCCTTGGCCTTGTCAATCTTCTGGGATGCCACGTGTGAATTGGTGGCAATCATTCCGTCTTTCGAGATGAAGAAGCCGGTACCGAATGCTACGGCAGGAGTAATATCATTGCGGTCGAGTGTCGGATTCTCAAGGTCTCCATCATCATCAAGACCTGTGAAATACACACGGGCTCCACCTTCAAATGATATTGAGTAGTAGTGACTGTTCTTTATCAGAACCACTCCTGACCCGAATTTGGATTCTATCTGCTCGGGACTGTATTTTGTCCGCTCATTGGCAGAACTGCCGCCTCCACACGAGGCTAACATGACGCAAAGCCAGAGAAGTACTGCCGACTTTGCCACAGTGAAATACTTACGCATATACATTATATTTTAGGTTGATTACTTACTGTACCCTGTTTCATATGCTCCACAACGCCGGGTTTGGGAATTATATGAATAAGAAACCGCTGATTCTTCTCGTTTGAAGCATTATCCGGAAGCACCCGCATTACACCATTCTGACCACTGCCGCTCACGATTACCTCACACTTATCGCTGAAGTCAATGTTACTGGAAGTCCACAGATGTTTGAGAGCGTTAGCCCGATTGTAGCTGAGCACATCATTCCCGATATAATCATCACGCGACGACTGACCCTCTATTATCAGAAGATACTTGACATCATCTGATGATTTATCCAGAAATCTTGAAATGGAATGACCTGCCGCGATAAGTTCCTCCCGCTGGTACACCGGTATATCCGAAATATCCGAACTATTTTTCTGGAACTGCACATTAATCTTGAGGATATGCTTCTTATGGGTGGAATTATACTCAAAATAATTCGGATCTATCGCCTCTATTGATTCCTCAATCTCTCGTATCTTGGCAAGTTGCTCCTCTGTGGCCTTCTTCTGCTCTTCAATCTCATTAATCTTATTCTGTAACATCGCATATGCGAGCACAAACAGGACAAGCATGACAAAGAACAGACTTGTCATCAAGTCGGAGTAACTCGTCCAGAAATATGATTCACGCTTTTGCGCCATCTTTTATCTTCAATTAATTGTACTCATCGCGTTCTTTCTGCTGTCAGCTCCAGCCTTATCGTCTACTGTCTGCACTGTCGTCTCTTCTACTAGTACTACTGCCGAATCCGGTAGAACGGAATCGACGACAGTGGAATCGACAGCATCATCTAACATCATCGGCATATCATTCCCTGAATTAGTTTCATAAGCACTCTGATCATTCGGATTGCTTAGAGACACAATATTCACTATCAGATTGCCCAGACAAAATACTGCTATCGCTATCAAGGCCCAAGGTATCCAACGGTTTATCCCACCCGAACCGGATTCGGGTTCGATACTTACAGCGCCTCCGTGAGCTACAGATGCCGTTGATAAAGCCTTGACTGATTTCGCCACACTCTTCGCGGTCTCTTCATTCGACTTACGGATACTCTCGACCAGTCGATCAAGCTTTGCCGGAATCTCCGATATCTCATTCATCTTGGCCACTATCTGAGGCACCTGATTCATCTGCTGAGTGAGGCTTTGCGTCTGCTGAGCCACAATCTGCTGCACGAGATTCATCTGATTTACAAATGTCTCCTGCATTGAGCGCAACCCTTCCTCGCTCTTTGCCTGCAAATCTGCCAACACCGAGCGCATCACATCATCCACTCCTACTACGGCTGACCTGATTGCATCCTGACGCAAACTGATCTCCTGCATCTGCTTCTTATAGAAATCCGACACGACCGCCAGTGTTTCCGTGCGTGCAAGATGGTCATCGAGTTTCTCATTCAGTTCTCTTACAGCTGTAAGGTATTCTGTCACATCATTCATGTAGGTGGCGAAACGCTCCAGACTCCCCATTGAACCGTCAAGCGCTGCAAGTATCTTGACATTGGCACTTGCCATACGGTTGATGTCAATCTTTTCAATCTTTTCCAGTATCTCAAGCTGTGACTCGTAGAAATCACCGACACCCTCCAGTTTTGTTTCAAGCCGGTCAATAGTATTGCTGAACGACTGATTGAATCTTCCAAGATTTCTCTGAAGTGTGCCAATCTCACTTACAGCACTGCGGCTGATTACAGGCAGCAGACTGGCCTGAAACCATGAGTAGAACCTGTTCTTATTCTCCTCCACAATGGCTTTACACTTCTTCGCGTTCCAGATAGTGCAAGTAGTAAATAATATCCCTGAGAAGCTTGCAAACATGGCCACGGCCACATCACTCATAAGCGAGTTGATGACATTTCCGATATTTTCAAAACCTCCAGGCGAGAAAAATATCTGACCGAGACCGAAAATAATCCCCAACACAGTACCCATCAAGCCGAGATACAATGGCAGTGGTGTCTGAGATTCAATTTCAGATTCAAGTGTATCGCAATTACGCTCTACGATATCCTTGATAAGATTAAAGTCACTTACGGCTCCCTTATTGTTTTTGAGATACGAGTTGATGGTGCTAATAATGCTATTCGTCACCTGATTACCATTTGCCGATTCGCAATCTACTACTGGAATCTCATCTTCATTATCCTTTGTGTAGAATGTAGAAAACTTTCCAGAAAGCGCCACGCTCAATACTTGTATGAGCGATCTCGACCTCTTGAAAAAGTAGAACTGACCTACAATAATCCCCACTACCAATACCAACAATAAACCGTTCATGATAATCTTATTTTTGCTTTTTTAGTTACTTTCCATACCCTATTTTCACATACTGCACTCCCACTCTCAAGAACCTCAATTCTTGTGGCTCCTCCTGCAATACCTACCACTTCGCAGGCTATCAGCGTCAGATGCCGGTTTGCAATCACTTGCGGAAGATATCCGGGAGCCACATCCGGCTCAAACTCTGCACGTGACGTATCGCCGGGCACTGTCCGCAACCGATAGATATGGTACCGCGATTTATTGACCGAAACTTTACGAAGGCTCAGCCCCGAGGCATCCCCCTCTGCATAATACACCAATGCCGGAATCTCCGATGCAGGAAGACACCTTTTCTGAAGTGCATCCACGTTGGATTTCAACACCTCTATTTGTGATGCCAATTGCTGACACCTTCTTTGCTCATCCGCCAGATTATCCCTGAGAATCTGAGTATCCTGAATCATCATTCCCCGTTCAGACCTCATGCTATTGATTTCGTTATGCGCACTTTGGAGATCACGCCTGTATTGATCTGCCATTCGCTCCAGTTCGGCAATTCTGGCATCACAATTCTGAGCCTGACCTCTGCTATCTCTACGAGGAGAACCGGCTTTCTGCTTACCGTTACGCACATCATATGCACCTACGACCGACCGCATTCCCTTATCAATAATCAGTACTCCGGCTGCATGTATGATTGCTTTCCCGATTTTAAGTAATAGTTTCAGCGTTGCTGCCAACGCTGAAACTATTCTTTCCTTTATACCGCTTGATTGTTCATTCATCTCAAACCAAAGCAATTACCATTCGATTTTTTACTTGCCAGCTATTTCCTTCCTGCACCGCTTCCCCTTTCTGTATCACATTTATTTGGGTAGGATTGGCTGCATGAGACTTAATCTCACAGAAGGTAGGAGGTAAATAGACCGTATGGTTTCGAATAATCTGCTCCATCCGATCAGCATCCATATCATCTACTATTGTGAATTCTCCTTTCCCATTGCCGTCCGACTCAATCCGATATATTTTAGATTTGCTTTTCTCCCTACTTACCTTGTAGAATGTCGGCTGTCCGGAGGCTGCATTCACTTCTGCATAACGAATCTCTACGTTGGCTGATGTAGTAGGGTTCGCTGGCATCATCGGCTTCTGATTTACCGAAGGATTCGGCTTTGTTGCAGGCACATGAATTGTACCACTGGGTGCTGCCGGAGTCGGCTTTTGCGGCAACTTCATACCTAAATCAGCCAACTTCTTTTTTATATTCGGAAGAATACGGCTTGTAAGTTCATCAATTTTCTCTTCAGTTTCTTTGACACGTTTCCACGCCACGATTGCCATGATCAGAGAGATTACTGAAAGCAGTATTGCAGCTATAGCAATCCAGAACCATACATTGTCTAACACCGAGGAACCCTTCTCCACACCAATTCCATCATCCGTGTCCAGACTGTCTCCTATCGGATTTTGCAGCGATGAAAGTTTCTCCTCAGCAGCTTTATTGAACTGATTCAGACTGTCAGTATACGTTCTGGCCGCATCAATAAATTTAGGCGATCCGATTCCGATGTCATTCGATGATGATTTCTTTCTGATGGCCCCGAAATACTCGGCACATGCTCTGATCACACACGTGGACCCTTCCGTATTCAGACTTTCTTTTTCCTTATCCTCGAGTTGAGAATCCTCAATTCTGCCAAGGAGTTGAATAGTAACGTCCAATGAAATGAACAGACTGTCAACGGCTGGTATTATATTGTCATCGGTTATATGTTTCTTACAGGCATCCACCCGTTTGGCCTGGTCGACAACAGTCTCCTTTGTCCCTCTAAGATCTTCAACTTTTCTCTTCAGATCGTCTATCGACACAGTTTGTGTCTGTCCCCAAAGACTGGAGACAGACACAAGTGTCATAAGTGTTATTATCAGTTTTTTCATAGAATTTCTTTGGCAAGAAGATTCAACATTTCTGTTATCGGATAGAAGAAAAGTGTATCTTCTATCGGATCCGGTGAATTCAGCAGTTGCATATTGGTCAGTGCGTTGCTCGTACGCAATTGTATGTCAGACTCAAAGAGACTGCGATTCTTTTCGAGTGTGGTGATATCCACTGTCCCGAAGTTGTCCTTGATCTTTCGCTCTCTGGCGAGCTTGAAGAACACATCTGTAAAATCAGCTATCATCCTCTCCAACCCTTCCCAGTCTGTATTGGAAAGATCACTGTATTTCTTATCACTCACGAACTCGGTGGGGGTCGTACCCAGAAGGGTATCTGTCATATCCTGTATCTCGGTAAGTCCGGGTGCATTCTGAGCCATCAGACCTCCCTTGCAGGTAGCCTCCTTCGGTTTTTCGGGATCGATCACAATCCGGAAGTTCTTGTGTCGGTATTCGCGACCAAGCACCTTCTCGAAGATTGCTTTCGTATAGCCGCACAGCATGTCTTTCCCTACCGAGGAATTTACTCCCAGCACTTGCAGCAGCTTTGAGCCATTGCCGCTGAATGCCAGTACAGCAGGTTCCTGGATATTCGCTCCTCCGTCTCTCTTCGCTTTTATGAAAGTGGCGAGATAGTAGATGATGGATGTGTAGAATATCAGCACCAGTGTCTTTGCACCCTCAGATGACTGGAGCATCTGTATGAAATTCAACTTATCCTGACATTGCTTGTTTTTCACATCCTGATTATCCTTCATCCCGAAAAGCAATGAGATGTAATCTGCCGATACCCCTGCATCTGCAGTCGTTTCGAGTATCCTTACAAGATTGTTAAGTTGATTGGCTTCCAGCACCTCTTTGAAAATCGGACGATACTTTGCCACGAAGCCATTGTTGGCCAGCCCGTGCGACACAAACCCATCGCCAAGCAATGAATTGGCTGCGAACCGGAACGATGTGATAAACGCGGGTTTACCGTAGGAATCCACTATATAAGCATCCGATGTGCCTCCACCTATATCCACTGTCAGCACATCGACTCCGGCTCCGAACGTATGCTGATAATAGTGATATGGAGCGATTGATTCAGGTATGGACTCAAGGTTGTCCACCTTCGGACCTATGTGTCGCTTGTACAGTCGTTCCCATATCCCGGAAATGTTGGCTACTGTAGCGGCTGGCATACTTGTGGGATAAAACCAGCGGAGCCTGGTCTGCTCGAGATTACCACCCTCCATCACTACCTTATTACGCATGATCTGAATAAGGCTGCCGAGATAGCACTCTACCATAGCGGTGATATGCGGATCATTCGACCATTTCAGATCTGACTTAAGTTCGTTATATACAGGAATCATTATCTGCCCATAGTAGAACGGCATGTTACCTGTGATATACGGAGCTGCCGGAGTTGCCCAGTTCGTCGATTTCTTATACGACAGGAGCGTCCGCATCGGGAAATGCACCTCGCTGCCATCTCCTATCTGCGATGGGATACAGTTACTGCTCAAGGCTATTTTATACTCAACCTTACTGTCTGCATCAGCATTAAATACGCTGCGCTGACAGCTTGATGCCGGTATATCCAATGGTTTGGATACATTTTCTCCTGCGTGCCTGTACTCGATATGGGTGTTGGATGTGCCGAAATCTACGGCGAACTCGAATACCGAGCCACCTGCGATGCCACCCCATTGGGGCACGGCAAGACCTTTTGACACACCATCCGAAACCTCTATTACCTCAAAGTTCCTGTCATATGAGCTCATCGGCATTACAGGATCTCCGCTACTCACACGATTCCCTATGGCATCCATATTGCGGTCAGACGGTCCAAGTACGGTCGGTATCGTATTGCCTGCCTCGTCAATACATGCCAACGTCGGCCGCCAGCTATCATCTTCGGTCAGTATTCCAGCCACATAATCCGGCTTCGCCCCATTGGGGAATTTCGTTTTGGGGAACAGTACAATCGTAAACGATTTCTTGTTGATCGTTCCGTTCTTCGGATTCATCATCGTACTGTCTGTCATATACAGACGCTCAAAAGGTATCACCCCCTTACGGACCGGAATATTCAGCCGCACCTTCACTGTCAGACCTCCGCCAGGAGCATTGTCGCATGTAATCTTAAGGTTCTTCTTAAGATCTTCTACCGTAAAGTACTCGAAGTATTTTCTTTTGATGGGAAGCAGGAACGAGCAACCTTCACCTCCTGTCACGTTGTCAGTCAGATTCCCATCGAAGAAGTCGGCGGAATTAGCTGCACTGTCGGCCATATTGATGGTATCTTCAAGGAAATCCGTCATGGTCAGATAGGGATAGCATGTCCCGTCTGCCGGCAGTGTGCGGCCAGCAATCGCACCCGGATGCAACGGCACGGAGATTTCAGGTCGCCACATTGCCGTGGTGTATCTCCATTGATGGGCGAATGTATCACTCGGAAGCACCAATGGCAGATTGCCCGTCACTTTTGACGACTGGATTGCGAAATCACTTATCGCTCCTATGTCTACAGGACGATTCATCCCTAATTGTACTCCAAGGATCTCAACCGGCACTCCGGGCTGTAGCTCCAAAGGCAGGTAGTCGGCTGCAAATGAAGTCGGATTCAGTGCATTGATACGCATCTGGAGCTCATGGCCGAGACGCCCGAATGTGTTGTTAAGATACGCCTGAACCTCCGGGAATTTCTGTGGAAAATTGGGAATTGCGAGTCTTAATGCATAAACCCATTCAATGAAGTTTTCATCCCGGTCTTTGAGGGAAGCGAAATCATCACTGTCGCTTCCGAGAGCCTGATGATTGCCAAACATGATTTGCCCCTTAAGGTAATCATGATTATTGGCCGAGGTATAGAACAGGCTTGCCGGAGACGTCGAGCCTATGATTGTCATCTGATCCGGTGCGCCGGGACCGATATACCGCAGCATATACAGTCCGTTCATCTGGTTGAAATTGAATTGAGTCTGATCGGATGCAAGGAAAAGCCGATAGGTTTCACCAAGCAGTCGGTGTTGTGCATCCATACTGTTGCACAGGGACTGTACATGCGTCATGTCCCACTTTACAATCTCAAGCAGATTGGCCTGTCGGAATTTATCAAACTCGAAGAATATCTGCGCCACATCCAATGCATGCGAAACCGTCTTATGATAGATGGTTTTACCGTCAAGTCCGATTTTGCTTACCAGTCCGAACGACTCTTTGACCAGGTCCATTCGCGCAAACGGACTTGGGATAGAAGTAATCTCTCGTGTGGAAGTGGCACCTGCGGGGTCCTGCATGCTGTTGATGATTGTCGAATTGTACTGATTCGATATCCCCCACCCTGTGATTGTATCACTCCCGGCGGTATGTAGTCTAAATATTTTTGCCATTAGAATCTGATTTTTTCAGATACAACCTTTTTAGTGCCATACAGCAAGTGAGCCAGGAATTTTCCATCTTCACTTTTACCATGCTGATTGGCTACTTTCGCACATTCTCCCTTATTGAGGAAATGATCGTAAAGATCCCAGTTGCTTGCCGCTACAAACATCACTTTTGATGTCCCTATACCCTTGGCCAGCTCGAACACCTTGTCCGGACGCGGATCCAGTACAAATGGCGTAAACTTTCGCATATTCTTCGGATTCTCCAGACTCCTCTCCCAATTAAGGAACATCATGGTAAACTGAGACAGTACATTATATAGCTGTCCCCCTACTACGCTGTCTTTATACTGACGCAGCCACTCCTGCGAGAGTGAGGAATACAGATGCTCCGCCAGATACTTCCCAAGCAGGGTGAATTCCGTCAGCGGAGCTGCCACCTGCCGATAGGTCATCTGACCCAATGACTTAAGTGTCAGATCTGTATCATCGTTTTCTATGCCGAACTCTTTATATACCGTCTGCGGAGCTCCCGCCACACTATTATTGGCAAAGTCCAGAATGGCCAATGCTCCGGCCAACTCGATGAAGTGCGCCTCGTTTCTCTGGTTTGCACCACCTTCATTATACTCTTGCTGCCCTCTTAAATCATCTCCGATATAATACAGCACATTCAGGCCGTCGAGATTCTTCTCATAGTACGATAATGCCGCTTTTGTCTTTGACACGAACGTATCTGAATCAATCACGCCTGTATCTGACGGAGTGATGTTGAAATACGGCAATACGGTCAATGCCCCTATCTCCGCATTCTGAATGTTGGCAGCATTCGGTATCTGTAGATTCGGACTGATATTCCTGAGGTTTTTCAGAAGCAAAGGGAATCCGCTTGCTCCTGTTCCTCCGAAGATCGAACTGACGATGAAGATTTTGTCTCCCGGTGCGAAACTTGCAGCGAATGTCGCAAATTGCTGCGACGTGGCAAACTGATTCAGCACTACACTTCCGATATTCGGATTCCCCGTAAACCCGATTGTCATGTCGGCGGCCTGATTGCTTGAAGAGAAAAGCATATTGGCCATTGCCATATTGCCACTGTCAAGCATACCGAAATTCATGTAATTGCCAAATCCGGTATTCGTATTATTACCCATAGGCATCACATAGGGTGTGGGGAAACCCAGATTGCCTAATGGCGTTGAGAATGCCGATATCTTGCCGTCATTATGAAGACTAAGCGTGTTACGTAGCTGCGTATAGTAATCCATCAGCAAGACCGTATCGGTCTTGTCGCCACATCCGGCATCAGGATCTATGATTATCGGCACTATCTCTGTGGCTGAAGTCTTTACTCCGGCCGCCAGCAGCATTGTCAGTGATTTCAGGATACGGGATCCCGTACCACCGATTGCGAAAACATATACTTTACTCATCTCTTTAGCTTCTGAATGGAGAATAACGACAGTTTACACTGAACCAGTTGAGAATCAGTGAAGCCACCAGAAAGGCCATTACGCCTACCATCATGTTCGAAAAAGCCAGATCAATCTGCTGGCCAAAGGGAATCGACAGATGCGCCGCATCTGTAAACAGTTCCAATGCCTCTCCATCGGGCACTTTCTCGATGTCTGACTCTCGGTGACCGATAAATGCGAATGCCGTAACGAAGTTGACAGCAGCATTCAGAAGGAACATAATCAGCCACGCCCACCATGCCTTGAAGCGGGGATGATTAAGCGGCCAGATATAGAAACCGATTGCCACCGCAAAGGAGATGGCTATCGTGGTCCATCCCATTGCGGGAAACAATGATGACAGCAGCTGTTCCTGGTCATCATTCTCGATTTTTTCCATGATTTTGTACACGGTCATGGACCTGTCACAAAACCATCCGTAGATTGAAGAAAAGAATAAATACATAGTATCAGTTTATTTTTATTTTAAATGTCACATAATCAGGATACTTGCTGTAGAAGTCACACACTCCGTCCGCAAGACTCTTCAGTCCGAATGTAGTCTGTCCGCGGGTGAAATCCGTACCCTTCGGATCATCATATGTCGTAATCCATTCGGGCTGTGTACGCGTCATTGACTTCATCGCGATTTCCACTGTCATGGGTGTCACTTCCGCATTTCTGCCCCCGGATACACTTACAGTATATTTGTAATTGTATGATGTATCCTGCTTTTTACCCTGCTTTGGCTTATAGCGCTCAATCTTCTTAATTTTGGTATGCTTGCCGCAGGTATAGTTGGATGGGTTGAGAATATACGATTCGGGCAACGGCAAGTAGTTCATGTCAGCCACGAATGTAAAGGTGAATGCAGATTCGCTATTGGCCTTGGCATTCATGTAGTGATACGGATGATCACTACCCTCTGTCTTGTATGGAAGATACTTATACCCGGGAATACCTACAAGGCAGTCCGCGTTTTGCTCTGCCATAATGGATGCAGTGCTTGAGTAGACTGATGCCAAAAGACTCTCGTCACCAAAAATCCACACAAAATACGGGCGTTCTCCTTGATATTGTATCGGCTGATTGGTCTTGGTGTAGTATACGCCGTTAAAGTCCGAGCTCATCCTGTACAGCAATACCCCGAATGTCTCATCCCCTTTCTTGAACTTTCTTTTCAGGACATTCAGCATATCTGTCTGCTGCTTCTGAAGTGCCTTGTCTATATCATCACCTGATTGTGGCGAATAGACACAGTCGGTCAGAAGCATCGATATCGTCCCTTTGTCGGTCGACCGAACGGCCTGTTCGACGACATCAATGATATTTGAGTTTCCACGGTCGCCACCGGCGTTCCTGAATGCAGCTGCCGATAAATCTCCGGTAAATTCCTTTACGCTTACATTATGATTCAGTATCTTGGAGTTTACGTAATTCAGCGATATGGAATCTTCATCTGCCATGACATCTGCCGTCAGCTGACCTATCAGACGATGCAACAATGTCTTGAACCGGGTATTGCCATTGACATACCCGTCCATACTCGCTGAACTTTCCACAAAGACATTCAGCTTTACTGCCTCGGAGGGATTTTCTTTGCTGAAACGTGTGTTGCGGGCTTTTAAGTTCTCCTCTTTGCTGAGGCCAACCGCCGACCGGCATGATATTCCGTCACAGCTATGGCTACAGGATCCAAGTGCAATACCTCCTGCAAGGATCCCTGCAGCTGAGACTGCTGTCAGACCGATAAATATTTTTTTACTGCTATTGTTCATTCTATACATTCTACTCCTCATAGTCTCGGATTCTTGTTTCTCATTACGATTATGAAGAATCCTCGGCTATTCCGGATTTTTTGTATTATACACGGGTGCAGTGCGAATTCATATTCCACACTTTACATAAAGTATACCTTGGCACCCTAAAAAGTAAACCACTCTTTTAAAAAATTTTGAATTATTCAGCACACACAGATTGCACAGGCGGCCAAATCGCTTCTATTCAGTTTTTTACAAACTCCACTCCTATCTCATTGCGGTCGTAACACATTGATTTTCTGAGTTTTCCTGCAAAAAGTACCTAAATCTCCTGAGCCTCGGTTTTTGGTTTGGCCGGGCGGCCCCGTTTCGGAGTCTTTGACTTGGCTTTGGAGGTGTAGGCCGGAGCACAACCTGCAGGTATGTCGAAGTTGAATGCCTTGCAGATTTCCAATTGATCACCTACAAAGGGAGTGACGAATTTCAACCGTCCCTTGTGCTCGATGCACCGGATTGTCCTCATCTCGGCCAATACAGATTCGGTAGAGCCGAACTTCTTGCGGAGATATTCGCTGGATTCCCAGACAGACCTGACATAGGATGCAAGGATAAGCCCTATGAAACAGATGAACATACGGCCATGCTTGGATGACTCCGACCAGCAGCGTGTGCGGTCATGATTGAGTGGCCCCTTCTGCAGCTGAAAACATTTTTCCTGCTCATCCCTCATACCGTAGTTGTCCATAGCTTGCATGGGGTCGAGATCAAGCCCGATGGTTTTCGACGCGAAGAATCCCGATGTCTTGAGCCGCACGTCTCTCTTTTCGCTGTCTACCTCGAACTTTGTCAGGGTGTGCTTTTTGTCATTTATGGTCAATGTCAGCAGATTCAGCTGTCTGGCCAGCGATTTTTCGTCAACAATCGTATCTTCGGAGTCAACGAGTCTCTGTGCGATTGCAGTCTGCTCAGCGATGTCGTTCTGCATGGCGGTGATGGCATGCGCTCTTCCCTCGACAGAAAAGTACAGGTTGATTCTCAGCCTGTCGGCTTCTATGACATTGTCTCCGTTGCCCTTAACCGAGTATTTGCAATCGTATTGGGAATAAAACAGTTCGCTCTTCGGATCGTACAACATTCCTTCCGGTATTCCCGAACTCAAGTCTATCGCCTTGATTTTCTTCAACACATCTCCTTGGCCGACCTTGACACTGGTTATCACTTTCTGTCTCTTTGAAATGTACAACTCGAGGTTTTTCAGCGACTCGTATCCGCGGTCCGTTATGAGTATCAGATTGCGGAATCCGGCATGTTCGAGTTCCTTCATTATAAGCTCGACAGTACGGCTGTCGGGCATATTGCCGGGCAGTTCAATATAGAAAATCGGCATGTGGGATGTGATGGAATATACCACTACCTCCACTGTCTGCCTCAGAGGAAGATGCTCCTTGTTGCGCCCCCACCGGATGTCAACGAGATTGAATCCGTATGTGGATATGCTCGTCGAGTCAACGGCGCAAAGCTCATCCTTGCCGACTCGGGCAGCCCTCTTGCGAAACAGATCCATACGGTTCTGTTCTGTTATCGACTGCGTCAGCAATGTCACCGCCTTGGGTGTCATGGCTATGTCGGTCGGAGCCTTCACTTCCTTTTGCCATCTGGACAGCTGAGAGTAGGACAGGTTGTCAATGAACGGGAAATACGCCATCGTCAGTATCTGATTGACCTTCTCCTCGTTATTGTCAAATACCTTCAGAAGGTCACTTCGGACTCCGGTTGCATCGGCTACTTTGTCAAGAAGCCATGTTGTACCATATTGCCTGTCGACATCATCCTTGGAATACTCAACGCGTCCTCGTTTGTCTTCGCCCCGGCCTCTGGCTTCATCAAGTATCCACTCTGCCGGAAATATGAGTTTGGCACGCTCCGCCGGAGATGCGTTGAAATATGTAGTGTTCGGATGAAAGCGATTGTCGTCATCGACCGTCCCCCAATGCTTGTGACGATACTGCTTTTTACCGTCCTCGCCGACTATTGCTATCTTGGTGGACGCGTATCTTCTGCCGCCGTTGGTGTGGCCGATTATCTTGTATGGTGTCTCCTTCTTGACTGGTCTTCCTGTTCTCATTGATGTTGTATATTACGGTTACAAAAGTAACCATAATATACGACATATGCAAGTTTTAAGATATTAATTTTTAGGTCTTAAGCAATTTTTAGGTACTTTTTGAGGGAAAACTCAGAATTGATTTAGCTTCGTAAGGGGAAGGAGATGATAGGCTATGCCGCAATAAATAAGATTCCCGGCCAAAAGAAGTCATGGAGCATCCGCCCCCTCCTTTGGCCGGGAACACGAAATTCCCCCCTCAAAGCGACGCCAGGATCTTCGCGTTAGCGCGGTCCACCTGCGTCGCGTCAAGCGACGCCAGATAGATGCGCGTCGTCTGCTCCGACTCATGACCCATCCCCTCGCTTATCACACTCAGCGGCACCCCCTGCTGACGGGCCACCGATGCCCAACTGTGACGCGCCACATACAGCGTCAGCGGCACCCCAAGATTCAACATCACTCCGATCCGCTTCAACGCCCGGTTGATGTTGTACGCCTTGCGCCGATACGTCACATCACCCTCCTCCTCAACCTCGCCGCCAAGTATCGGCAACAGATACGGCGAATCCGCACTCGGCGCATAACCTCCCGGAGCCGGTCCACCCGGCGAATCCGCACCAGGCGCATAACGGTCCACTATCGCCTGCATCTCCCCCGTCCATCTTACCTTAAGCAACTGACCCGTCTTCCGCCTGCGGTACGTCACCACCCCATCCCGCAG
Source organism: uncultured Porphyromonadaceae bacterium (assembly GCA_947176605.1). Classification (GTDB taxonomy): domain Bacteria; phylum Bacteroidota; class Bacteroidia; order Bacteroidales; family Muribaculaceae; genus Lepagella. Next base: position 991 of record CAMWRH010000052.1, on the reverse strand, counting down.
ATCCGTCTTCCGCAGAAACGACATGTCCACAAAACTCATCCCACGCATGCAGAAACTCAGCATAAACATATCACGCGCATAAGCCAGCGCCGGATGCTCCGTCAGCTCCAGACCACGAATACGCCGCAGATCCCCAAGCGGCAACGCCCGCTTCTCGGTCTTGTCCACCCCCGTATACACATGCCGGAACGGTCGCCTGTCGTCGATTATGTCCTGATCAATCGCACGGTTGTAAAGCGCACGCAGTATCCGCATGTAGAACGAACTCGTATTCGCCGCCACACCACGCCGGTGATGCCACTGCTCATACGCCTCCAGCACCTCCCCCGACAGCGCGTCGAGCATCAGATCCTCCCCGCCGCGAAATTTCCGGAAACTCCTCAGCGCCGCCATATACGTCTCAGCCGTACGCGTCTTCCCCTGCGCGCACAGCCGCGAGATATTGCTCTCCATATATGCAAAAAGAGTATACCGGCGCCGGTAGCGCTCATACTCCTCCACCACATCATCCACCGAATAATACTCCCTATACTCAAGTCGCCGGATTATACGGTGCAGCCGGTCGATATCCTGACGTATCCGCTGACGCATCCCATACAGCACCTTCCCGCGCTCCGACCTCACATGCGGCACCGCCACCGTATGCCGCCCAGCATCCCACTCTCCGGCCATCAGACGGTAATCCGTAAAAATACGCCCCAATCGACGCTCATGAATCACCTGATAATACACCACCCCCCTGCCACCCTGCCCACCGGCAGGACGAAACTTCACTTTCACTGACGCCATTGCAGTATCTGTTTTTTTACCCCAAATTTACAAAATATCCCAGACAGCATCGCCGAAAAAGCGCCCTCCGCCTCTCCGGCGCTTCAGCTCCACCCCCTCGCGCCCGTGCTACGCTTCAGCACCCCCTCGCGAGCCCGGCCCCGAGGTCCAGCGCCCCCCCGTCACCCAAGGGGAGCCCGCGGGCCAGCACCCCCCCGCCCCC
>CAMWRH010000051.1 GCA_947176605.1 uncultured Porphyromonadaceae bacterium | reverse complement strand
GTTTTATGTAATTTATTGCGTTCGAGCACCCCTGTTTTATGTAATTTATTGCGTTGACCGAATTATTTTCCTATATTTGCAATCGAAAAACATGATTTAAAATGGATAAAAGGGTTCTTGAAACAATACTTACAGATCAGGTTGAAGAACTTGCTGCAAAACAGAGCATTCACTTCTGCCGCCGCAAAGAGGAGGAGCATATCGACCTGAAAAGTCCGCAGGCTCAGGTTGTAATCGGTGTAAGGCGTAGCGGAAAGTCAACCCTATGCTATAATGCCTTGACAAGAAAAGGGATCAAATTCGCGTATGTCAATTTTGACGACGAACGTCTGATTCATCTTACCGGTGACGACCTTAATGATGTCCTGGAGGTGCTCTTCAAGATTCATGGCGATTTCAAGTACCTTTTTATTGATGAGATTCAGAATATCCCGGAATGGTATCTGTTTGTCAATCGGCTTCTCCGCAGGCAGATGCACCTTATTATAACCGGCTCAAACGCAAAACTGCTGAGTGGAGAACTTGCCACACACCTCACAGGGCGGCATCATTGCATTACGCTTTATCCTTTCTCGTTCGCAGAATATTGCGAGGTAAAAGGGATTGACACCAAGTCAAGAAGCACAATGGCTATCGCGGCACAAAGAGCGGCCTTTGATGATTATATGCGTCAGGGGGGCTTCCCGGAAGTACAGCTTGTAGACCACGACAGGGACTATATCGAGGGGTTAGTCAACAACATTCTGAAGCGTGACATCGAGCAACGTTTCAATGTGAGCTATACCTCCGCTTTTGAAGAGATGTCGCACCATCTGCTCAATACGGCTCCGACTGTGGTGGTGGATAAGAGTCTGCAGGAAACTTTCGGATTCAAGTCGCCACACACATCTAAAAATTATGTCAACTATCTGAAACAGGCATACTTGCTTATCGGTTTACACAAATATTCGCCGAAAAGCCGTCAGAGAATGACAGGTGAAAAGGTATATCCGATAGATATAGCCTTGATGAACAAACGGTCGGACGCTTTTGTCGGAGACAATCTCGGCTGGAGGCTTGAAACTATCGTATATCTTGAATTATCGCGCAGATACAAGACCCAAGGATGCGACATCTATTATTTCAATGACCGTTCGGGAGAATGCGACTTTGTGGTGTGTAAGAACCGCAAAGCAATCCTTGCCGTTCAGGTATCATATGATATTTCATCGGCAAAGACAAGAACAAGAGAAATAGCCGGATTGCTGCTTGCCGCACGCAGGACCGGATGCACAAATCTTCTCCTTCTGACCGATCACGCCGATGAGGACATCACTAAAGACGGCCACACTATAGCCATCCGCCCCGTATTCGATTACGCGTTACATCCGGATACCCCTTGATAATCACCACGACAACAATGTGACCCGGCAGACCTCGACACTCCTGATTTATAGTCGGTTGATTTATAGTTGGTGGGTTTGAGCGGGGAAAATCGGAGTTATTCACCGCATTTTTGCGGTGAATAGTTGGATTTATCGCCGCTATGGGTTAAGACCGCATCCCGCAAAAAACTGAATATCCCGTTTACTTTTTTAATATATCCGGTATCAATAAATGTCAACCTATAAATTACAGTTCCTAACTTCTTATAAGTGATGAGTAAGAAAAAGAAATTTATAATCGCTTCGATTGCCATTATCACCATAGGTTTCGCAATGCTCTTCCAACCATTCCGAAATCCTGTGGAGGGCGCAACTGTCAATGATTATCACCCCCAGTCATACTGGTATTATCCGTGGGGTACCTCGGTGACTCATAAAGGTGTCGATATCTTTAAAAAGAAGGGAACAACGGTGCGTACGGCCTATCCCTGCGAACTGGTGCTGTATGCCGGATACATGCCCGGGAAGGGGGGCAATGCGGTGGTCACCTTAGCTCCCGGATGGCGATTGCATTATTACGCCCATCTGGATACAGTATCTACTCATCTGTTTGCGTTAGGAGGGGAAATAGGTACTGTGGGCAACACCGGTAATGCGGCCAATACACCATCGCATCTCCACTTTGGCTGCTGTACCATCTATCCTCGCCCTTGGGAAATCGATGACTCTCCCCATGGGTTCTATAAATGTTTCTATCTCAATCCCATTCCTCAACTCAATAACACAAAAAGTTAAGGGAGGGTGTGTCGTAAAATCCAATTACGACATAGCCTCGTTGTCTTACATTTACAGTCCACGCATTGACGGTGTAGTGTTGTCGCTCCGCGACAAAGAACAGGTAGGGAGGGCTTTAGCCGCGCACAGGCTGCATCGGCTACGCCTCGCCGCCGGTACGCTTAACAGGCCATGCAACCGCTCCGCGGTTGAGAGAGACACAGTGGGTTCGTAACCGCGCAAATTACCTACTCTCACGCTTTCCCATGTAGACAATCACCGGCGACGCGAGAAGGGTTAACATGTTTATGTCAGTACCGGAATTTTTGAAAAGTTACGGTGCTAACGAATGTTAAATATATCAGTATCCCTCAGTGCCACATCTCCTTAAAACCAACACACACGACCGCCCCGACCTTCCCTCGGGAGACTGACTGCAACCTCCTCCGGGCGCTCAATAAACCTCCGCGACCTCCCCCCTCTCAGTGCCCTCAAAAACAGAAAAACCTCCGTGCCCCCTCTGTGTTCTCCGTGTCTCAGTGTCTAAACGGGCCGCTGACATTATCATATATCACTACCGGATTGTCAAGAACAGTAAGGATAGGTGACAAGAAGATAACATTCCGGCATGCAGCTCCAAGAAATTTTGCAGCCAAAAGGCGTGCTGTGCCGTTGCTCATACAGGCTATGAAGGAAATCGGTGAAGCGAATATTTCAGATAGTGAATATGAGGCAATCCGAAGATTCATCTGTGAAATGAAAGATCCCTATCTGAAGGATGATCTGCAGATTGCACCGGAATCGCCTAAAAAATAAGCCCGCATATTGTATAAATTAAATTCGAACACTTACTTAAAGGCAAACACACTCTAATATCATGGAGAGGATTTACCCGGGCTGCAATGCAAAATTAGTGATTACATGCCATATAACAAAAACTTTTTTCAATAAAGTTGTATATCGCCGAGCATACGGTGTCAAACATCGACAGCAACTCCGCCGCCGCTCCTCCGCCTGATTCGTCGCCCCTCCGAAAAAAATCACAGATTTATGGGGAAAAATTTGGTGGATCCAAAATTTAGGACTAAATTTGCACCGTGACTAAGAGAAGTCGCGATTACATACAATTCAGGAGATACTGATTGCAGCGTCTTCCACGAGTTATTAGTTGATATAGCCGACAGCCAATGCTGTATCCTTACGAAAGCAGGCCGAAGCTCGACGAATAATGATAACTCTGGCGGACAGCGAAGGGAAACCTTCCAAACAAAGCAATCAACCCGCATCGATTGCATCCACGCCACGTCCGCAGTGGAATCGCAATCGATATTTTTTTTATCTCACCAAAAACCAATGAATTGTATGAAACAGACAATCGAAACCCGCATCAATGCAATCTGCAACATCCTCAACACCGTAACCCCTGAAGAATGGATCGTAAGAAAAGAGCGTGCCGCAGCCGGTGCCCTCTGCAAGGGTATGGTCAGCATTTATAGCCCGGCCGATATCAGGCGACTCAGCGCTTCGACAATCGCATCGGCCGAGACCAACCGCGCGAAGGGCATCAAGGTGCGCCCGACTATAATGTATGCATTTTATGCCGGCCGGTTCAACCCACAGTGCATCGGATCGGTGGCGATCTACACCGACGACGCCGCAGCGGAATGCGCGCGCATTAGTCGCAGCACCACCCTCTTCGGACAGCGCATCAAGAGCGTCAGCCTCGAAATAGGCCGTCGTCCGTTTGTCGACGTTCAGTTCTACGAAACCATGCCGGCGCGCGACATCGCGCCGCACCCTGCATGATCATATCCTTTCCCTCCGCCTCTTCGCGGGAGCCCCAATTTGCGCGAGAAAAACTTTGCCCCTTTGCCTCTTCGCGCAACCTCCTCCGGGCGCTCAATAAACCTCCGGGACCTCCCCCCCCTCAGTGCCCTCAAAAACAGAAAAACCTCCGTGCCCTCTCTGTATTCTCCGTGTCTCCGTGTCTAAACGGGCCGCTATATCCAAACAGGCCGCTGCATCTAAACGGGTGGCTGCCCCGGACCCCCGCAGCGATTCGGTCGAGACAGGTCACGACCCTACTGCCAACCCTTCCCAGTCTTCCTCAGTATGTAAAAGCCACCGTTGCCGCTTTTATGTGTGGAGTTCTCTAATTTTCGCTTATAAAATCCAAAAAATCAGTGGAAAATTTTGCTGATTAGAATAATATGACTATCTTAGCACCGAAATATTTGATAAATTACGGTGCTAATAAGTGTTAAATGAATATTACGACACGTGGTGATATTAAACGCAAAGTGATGAAGAATATAAACGAGAGTCAGCCTCATTCAATATTCTTCATCTCTGATTATGCGCGTTTTGGATCGACAGAGACAATCCGTAAAATCTTACACGAAGCGATCATACGGGGAGTTCTTGAAAAAGCGGGGAGGGGTATTTATATAAAACCTAAAGTGTCAAGATTTGGAAATGTTCCGGTTTCTCTTGAGAAGATTGCAAAAAAGATAGCGGAACGCGATAAGTGTGAGATACTGCCTGCCGGGAGTACCGCTGCAAATCTTATAGGGCTGTCAACGCAAGTGCCGCTGACATTATCATATATCACTACCGGATCGTCAAGAACAGTAAGGATAGGTGACAGGAAGATAACATTCCGGCATGCAGCTCCAAGAAATTTTGCAGCCAAAGGGCGTGCTGTGCCGTTGCTCATACAGGCTATGAAGGAAATCGGTGAAGCGAATATTTCAGATAGTGAATATGAGGCAATCCGAAGATTCATCTGTGAAATGAAAGATCCCTATCTGAAGGATGATCTGCAGATTGCACCGGAATGGATTCAGAGAATGATTAATAAGTGCTCCAATTTAAACGGCATCAGGTCATTATAAAGCACAGAAAGATGCTATTTAATCATGACACTTTCCTTTAACTGACAAATGAATGACACATTGGCAACAATTAAACTTTGAAGAGCGGCTTGACGTGCTGGAAATAACCTCGGCACGAACCCGACTGCCACAACTGGCAGTCGAAAAAGACTGGTGGGTTACTATGGTGCTTAAGGCGTTGTCGGCTACCAGATATTTTGACCTCATGTCTTTTAAGGGAGGCACATCATTATCAAAAGGGTGGAACCTAATTCGCCGTTTTAGTGAGGATATTGATATTGCTATTAGACGAGAAGGAAAATTCAGTATCTCCTCTACTTCTGGAAATCAGTTGGCTAAAGTCAGGCGAGCCGCACGCCATTATGTGGTACGTGAATTGCCGACCGAGATTGAAACGGCCCTTAAGGAGATGGGGATTGCTGACTTTAGAGTCGAACCCGAGTTAACGAAGACTGACATTAATGGAAATATTAATGAACTTCGCACTACAACGCATCCATCAACAATTTTCGTCTGTTATAATTCAATCTTACCGGAAGAATCACAATACATTCAGCCGAAAGTAAAGATTGAAATCAGTTGTCTGTCAATGGATGAGCCGGTGGAGGATAAAATTTTAAGGAGTTTTATGGCTGAAGTCCTTCAGGAAGAAGAAGATGTAATGGTAGAGTTTCCAACGGTTGTACCTACTCGAACTTTTCTTGAAAAAATATTCTTACTACATGAAGAATTCCAGAAAGAATATCCTCGTAGTAAGCGAATGAGCAGACATCTTTATGATATTGAGAAGATTATGGATACCGATTTTGGCCAATCCATATTAGACAGAAATTTGTATTGTGATGTGGTACGGCATCGTTCGGTTTTCAACAAATTAGATGGCGTTGATTATACCTCACATAATCCGTCAACATTGTCATTTCTTCCACCGGAAGCCATAATGGAAGATTGGAGAAATGATTACATCTCAATGCAGAATAACTTCATCTTCGAAGATGATTGCCTATCATTTGATGAACTCATCTGCCGCATGAAAGAACTGACTGAAAGAATAAGAAACTACGGGATTCCTAACTGACTGGCGTATCCCCATCTCCTTTTTACACCACTTCCTCCGATGTAGCAAAATAGAAAAAAGGCCGAAATCACTTCGGCCTTTATTCTTCAATTAAAACAACAATAACAACTTTTTCAGAACGCTTATAGCAGTATATCTTTGAGGGGCACTGCTAACGGGGGTGAACCTTAGAACTAATCTTCTGATTTTCTACCTGTTGACTCATTGCTGAGTTTCGCAAGCCCCTTTATCATCCGATTTACGTCTATATAACATCCCGTCGCAAAGGATGGTTCGCTCACTCCCGGTTTTTTTTGAAAAAAAATTTATACGGACATCCCTCCCATCAATACGCCTGCCGAACGCACTCTACCCGGATAGCATACAAACCCTTTCATACTTACCATTGATTTGTATTTGAAGTAAATGTTGCACAACATATCGAAATACTTTTAGATTTGTGATGAATTAAGTAATTTCGCACATTAATACTTATCAGGATGCTTATTCAATTCAATAATCATTGGCTTAATTGCAGTCATACCTACTCCATGTTTAAAGCATTTGTGGCGGCAGGCATCGTCGGTGCGGGAATACTGCCGGGGTGGGCTTATTCGGTAAAGGGGAGTATCGACAGGAAACTTATCGGAAATTCTTCGGAAATTGTAATCAAGGTTTTTGACAATGACGGTCATGAACTGGCCCAAACCGTGGCCGACAGTAAGGGTCGTTTCATTCTGGAAAATATCGGTGAGGAAAATATCGTGGTCACGGCGGAAGGGGACGATGTGCTCCCGCTGCGGATAGGACTGATGACGGCAAATGAAGATACCGACCTCGGAACACTGTCACTTGAAAAGGTCAATACCCTTGACAATCTGGTAGTGACCGCAGACAGCAGACTGAATCTCCCGGATAAGACTATCGTATATGTCACCCCTACGGAAAGGGAACGGGCAGCCAACCCATTCAATATGCTTACAATTCTGGCATATAAGGCTCCGCAGATTCATGTCAGGGAATCCGAACGCACACTGACCATCGAGGGTGAAACGCCCGAGATTCTCGTCAATGGCATACGCCGTCCGATGGCTTTCATATCGTCGATCAATCCGGAGAATATCGAAAAAATAGAATTCAGCACTACCTCCGATCTAAGATTCGGCCGACGCTACCTGAACATCATCACCCGCCGCCCCCCGGAGGGGGGATGGGTAGCCGCCGATGCCACGGCAGCCCTCACTACTCCACGATATAATCTGGTCGGCGTCGGGGAATATTCGCGTGGCAAGAATGATTTCATGCTGTTTTATAATGGCGGATACCGACACAGCGACAAGGAATATACCGATGAGGAGGAACGGTATGCCGGAGGTGGAAGGGAGTGGGTTGTACGCCAGACAGGCTTACCGTCAGTCACATCCGACATGCAGCACTCCATAGGGGTATATTTTACCCGCGTTCCCTCGGACAGAAGCATGCTGACGGCTTCGGCCACTCTGAATATCCATGATAATGACAGGGATATATACACCACCATAACCGATGCGGCGCAAAACGTATCCGACCGCTACAATCACCGGGGATTCAGCCACATACGTCCGGATCTGAACCTTTACTACAATCTCCGTGCATCCGACCGCGACCTGGTGGAAATCAATGCAGTAGGATCTTTCAGCCATCATGATATCCACCGCGACCTGACGTATTCCACCGGTTATGATTCGCGCCTCCGCTCCGACGGAGATACGTGGTATTTCTCAGCGGAAGCCGTGTGGAAGCATCAGTTACCCTTTGCGTTGCTAAATACAGGAGTGACTGCCAGCCATAACCGGGCATCCGGCATCTACACCATTGACGGACAGACCGTCAGTCAGTCGCTGTCCACCACACGTATGAACGCATACACTTCAATCAGCGGCAATGTGATTACAATCGGGTATAACCTGAGCGCAGGACTCTCCTATTACCGCACGGAGCGCGATATCGTGTCGCCTACGGTCATGGCTGCGCTGCAACGCTCTTTCGGCAGATATCTGACACTTTCCTATAATTTCAGATACAACCCCGGAATGCCTCCTGTAGCCGATTACAATCAGGTGGCTACTCCTGTCAATGACCTTATGTATCACGTCGGAGCGGCTGAGAATCTAAGGGCTCAGCATAACATCACCAACCGCCTGCAACTGCAGTTTAACAAAGACCGGTTCTATCTTTCGTTGAAAAGCTCAATCGTCAGTATCACGAATCCCCTTCTCTATGATTACCGTTATCAGGATAATCCCGAAGCGCCTCTCTACGGATATTTTCTGGAGATGCCCGCCAATGGCCGGAGTATGCTGAGCTACGGAGCCGACTGCACTGCGGGGATTTCAAATCTGTGGAACTTCCTTTCAATAAGCGCATCTACCGGGTGGGGACACAACCGATTGAAGGCCATTCGCGACTCCTACACGGTCTGCGGATGGTATCTTGACCTCAACATGGCGCTCTATTGGAAGGGATGGCAACTAAATCTTACCGGCGAAAACCTCACCCCCGCATGGTCGATGCAGGGGGCAAGCGGAAAAATCCGACGTTGGCCATATACATCGCTTGCCCTTTATAAGGGGTTCGGGAACTGGAATCTGCATGTGGCGTGGAATAATCTTTTCAGCCGATACGGTGGCCGATACCGCACCATGACCCTCAACAATACCGTCAGCCGCACTTCCGACTTCCGGATGGCAGACCAGGGCAATCTGGTGGAAATCGGTATCAGATACCAGTTTTACGCCGGAAAACTTCTGAGCAAACGGAGCCGCACGGTCAATCTTTCCTCCGAGGGGGAGAATGGCGTACGCTGGGATTACTGATTACCCTTTACCGGAGATTATCAGATGCCGGCCATAGACTGTACTTATACTCTGGATAGCATACGCGAAATGGCGCGGCACCCATCGGAGGGGAGCCGCGCCTTTTGATGTGTCGCAGGAGAAGGGGCGTAGCCGCCGCTCAGAGGCGGATCTTGCGTGTGCCTGCGGGGGATGTCTCTATGTAGATGCCGGAGGGGAGGGAACGGAGCTGACTGCGGTCGGGGTTTTCGAGCAACAGAAGGCCGCGGAGATCGTAGATGCGGTGCGGCACGGAGGAGGCGTGGAGCGTAGCCACACCCACCGACGGCGGGATGTCGGGCATACCGTACTCGGCTGCCGGGTCAATCGGGTCCGATGGCCATGAGGGGGAATAGACTGCATCGGGATGCAGATCCTCGGCTCCGGTGATTTCGGTGGATTCCTCACCAAGCCAACCGAGATTCTGAAGTACCCCGGTGTGCACCTTCACGAAATCAATCCGCTCAAGCACTACCTTATTGCCATCCTCATCCACAGCCCAGTCGATGCTGAACCCCTTGTAGGAGGCGTTGGGGAGATTGTCGGCATACCCCCAGTGCAGCGGTTCGGTGGCCCATTGCTTGCCGTCGCCGTTGAGGTCTACCCCATTGTCGGCCAAGTGCGTACCGGAAAATTCCAGAGTTTCCCCCAGCCATTCGGGCCAGTAGCTTTGCGTGTGGAACGACACCTTGTGCAGCCACCCCTCCGTCGGCTCCTCTCCGGGAGCCTCCGTAAGCGACCAGGCTATATACTCGGTATCGGTGATGGACTTGTTGGAGGGATCAGGCACGGCGACATGGTCGGCCGCCGGACGCGTATACACCACGCGGGCCTTATGATGGGTCGAGGGGAGCGCATAGTCGCTTCCGGCGAGTTCATACCACGGATCATCGGGCAGGCCGTTGCCGTTGACATCGACGCTCACGCTGACTACTCCGGGTTCGGCGGAAGTCGATGACGAGGGCATCGCATTGCCGTATACCTGGAAGTCGTAGCGCCCGTGGAGATTGACCACCGGATGGTCAAAGCCGAACACCACATAACCGCCGTATGCACCGAGCGTGATCAGCCCCGGTGTGGCGCCACCCACGAGCTGCTCGCCGGCCTTGGCGGCCATCGAGGCGGCATCGTCGCCGGGCTCGTATTCGGGCATCGTGTTGACAAACTGCCCCGGAGCCGGGCGATACTCATACACTTTCGAGATGTAGGGGGAATTGGCCCACAGGCCGATTCCCGGGATGGCTGCCGCAGTGAGCGCAACCATCCGGAATATGATTCTTTTCTGCATAATCTTTACTGTGTACTGTGGGACTGTATGCGGCCACCGGCATACCGAAGCCGCTTAAACGATTTCGCCATATCCGGCCCTTCCGTCTTCGGGAAGCCCTTGCACGCAATCCGGCAGCCCCTTGGATAGATTACTGTCAGAGCCGTAATGACTCACACATAATCGGCGCCGAAGCGCTCCTTTACGTCGTTGACCACCTGACGGATGCGCTGCTCCTCATCTATGGGGCAGATAAGGAGGGCATTGCCGGCATCGGCCACTACATAATCCTTCAGGCCGGAGGCCACGATGATGCGTCCGGGGTGGTCGGTGGCCATGATGGTGCCGGAGCAGTTGTGCTGCAGCACGCGGCTACCCTGCGTCACGTTGCCGTGGGCGTCATGCGGCGAGGCCTCATAGAGGGCCTTCCAGCTGCCGAGGTCGCTCCACCCAAGGTCTACGGTCTCCACATACACGTTGCCGGCCTTCTCCATGATGGCGTAGTCGATGGAGTTGGAGGGGGCTGTGGCGAAATTCTCCTCGATAAACGCGGCTTCCGCCGGAGTGGCATAGCACCCGCGGCCTGAGTCGAAAATCTGACCCGTCTCGGGGTCATGGAGGGAGAAGGCACGGAGTATGCTGTCGGCACGCCACAGGAAAATCCCGGCGTTCCAGTAAAATTCGCGGCTCTCGATAAATACCTTTGCGAGGTCGGCATTGGGTTTTTCGGTAAAGGAGCGCACCTTATAGAAATCCGCTACCCCCTCTACCGGACTCCCCTGCTGTATGTAGCCGTAGCCGGTCTGCGGGGATGTGGGCTGTATGCCGAGGGTGAGCAGGCGGTCGCCACCCTCCACGAAGTCGAATCCGCGCTCCAGCGCCTCATGGAATGCACTCTCGCGGAGCACAAGATGGTCGGAGGGGAGGGTCACAATCGATGCCTCGGGATCGAGCGCATGGATATGATGGGCGGCCCAGCAGATGCAGGGGGCCGTGTTGCGGCGTGCCGGTTCGAGCAGGATGTTGGCTTCGGGCACTTCAGGCAACTGCTCCCGCACCATCGGGGCATAACGCCGGTTGGTGACAAGAAACACCCTTTCGGCCGGCACCACATGGAGCACCCGGTCGAAAGTGAGCTGCAGCAGGCTGCGCCCCGAACCGAAGAAATCGAGAAACTGCTTCGGTTTCTCCTCACGGCTGAAGGGCCAGAAACGGGAGCCCACACCGCCGCACATTATTACGCAATATCGCATTTGTCGGAATCTGTGTTAGAGTGATACTGAAGGGAGAGTGATGATTTCGGATATCCGGATACCGCCGCCGACGCCCCGCGGCGCGGCCGCCGTGGCTCCGGTGTATCCGGTGTATCCGCTATCAGGATGACCGCATCGCGGCCGGCGTGGCTCCTCAGATACGTGGCTCCTCAGATATCGGAGGCCTTGAACTGATGCTTCACACCTTCGACGACGTTGAGCATATAGTCGCCCAGCTTCTCGGCCTCGCCGATGAGGTCCATGAAGAAGATACCCTCCTGATAGTCGTATACCTTATTGTTGATGTTGTAGATGTTGTCGTCGCGCAGTCGGTTGCGGAAGTTGTTGATCTCACGCTCTTTGTTGTAGGCGGTGATGATGTTGGTGTCTTCGGGTGTCTCCATCTGGCGGAGCAGTTCGAGCATATTGTTCATCGCTCCGTCCACCATGTCGTACATCTTGTCGATTTCAATCATCACCGGATGCTCGAACTCCACATGGATCTGATTCTTGCGGTTGAGCGTCTTGGCCACATTGAAGCAGCTGTCGGCAATCGACTCTATTTCGGAAATGATGCGCAGCATACCGGCGATACGCATCTTACCCTCGGGCGAGAGGCGTCCTTCGGCCACGCGGTTGAGGAAATTGCCTATCTCGATCTCCATGCGGTCGGAAATCTCTTCGTATTTCTCAAGCCGCGAGTAGAGATTGGTGTATTTGTCGTCTTTTTCTTCGAGATGTATCAGTTCGCGGGCCATCCCAAGCATACGCGACACGCGCTCGGCATATACCAGGATTTCCTTCTGCGCCTGGGTGATGTTGAGCTCGGATGTGCCCAGCATTCCGCGGCCGATGAATTTGAGCGAGAACTCCTCGTCGCTCTCCTTATGGCGTGCGGGCATGATCCAGCATACGATCTTCACGTACAGCCCCGTGAACCATATCATGATGCAGAGGTTGAGGGTATTGAATACGGTCGGGAACATGGCCAGGGCGAATGCCATCGATGCCTGGGCCTTGGCGGTGAGCCCGCCGGTAGGACTGAGCAGTGTCGAGTCGGCCATGGCGGCCTCTTCGGCCACGGTGATGGTCAGGGGGTTGGTCCCTTCGAGCCACTGGGTGATGTCGGCCACCAGAGTGACGAAGGGCTGGAATATGGCAAGCACTATGATTGAGCCGAGCACGTTGAAGAGCACGTGACCCATGGCCGTGCGCTTGGCGGCAAGGTTACCGCTCAGTGAGGCGAGCACGGGGGTGATGGTCGTACCGATATTGCCGCCAAGGATTATGGCGCATCCGAGTTCGTAGGTGATCCATCCCTGCGAACACATGATCAGCGTGATGGCAAATGTGGCGGCCGAACTCTGCGCCACCATCGTCACTATGATACCTATGAAGAAGAATATCAGTACCGATCCGTAGCCCATCGAGGTGTAGTGGGTCAGGAACTGCAGCATCGAGGGGTTTTCCTGAAGATTCGGCACATAGTGCGATATCAGGTCGAGACCCATGAAAAGGAAACAGAAACCTATCAGAAACTCACCCAGCGACTTATAGAACGATTTCTTCATGAAGAGCATCGGCACCCCGATGGCAAGGAGCAGCACGCTGTAGTCGGAGATGTTGATCTCGAATGAGAAGGCGGAGATGATCCAGGTGGTGACCGTCGTGCCCACGTTGGCACCGAATATCACGGCCATGGCCTGTCCGAGCGACATCAGGCCCGCGTTGACAAAACTGACCACCATCACCGTCGATGCCGACGACGACTGAATGAGCGCCGTGATCAGCACGCCTGTCAGCACACCCGTCACACGGTTCTTGGTCATGATTCCGAGGATGTTGCGGAGCCGGTCGCCCGCCACTTTCTGGAGTCCCTCGCTCATCACCTTCATGCCGTAGAGGAAGAGGCATACCGAACCGAGCAGACTGATGAAATCGAAAATCGAATAATTCATAGATATGGATTATAGCATGTAGCGGGACTCCGACGGCATTACCCCACGCATCCTCCCGCAATGTATCGATAAGCGTACTTTACGGCAGTTCGGCGGCCCGGACCGAATCCCGCTGCAAAGTTAATGCAAAACCCACATATTACCAAACATTTCACACCCTCCACAGCTCCCTCCGGTCTCCCGTCCCCCTCGACGGATGCGCGCCCCGCGACACAGCACCGGGCTCAGATACGATGAAAACCGACGGCTTCCGGCGGTCATCCGGCAAACATGCGCGCGACAGTGCCGTGGATATGAACTTTTTTTTGTAATTTTGCAGTTTAGTGGCTACCGTCGGGGTGCGGCTCTTCGTATACGCCGCTCACCGACCGAGCGCCGCCGGCATAAACTCAGCACAATCAGATACAATATACATACTTACGATATGAAAGATTTCAAGCGCACGCTTATCACATCCGCCCTCCCCTACGCCAACGGCCCGGTGCACATCGGCCATCTGGCCGGCGTATACGTCCCGGCGGATATCTACGCACGCTATCTCCGCATGAAGGGTGAGGAGGTGCTGTTTGTAGGAGGAAGCGACGAGCACGGTGTGCCCATCACCATCAAGGCAAAGAAGGAGGGGGTGACACCGCAGGATATCGTCGACCGATACCATAACATCATCAAGAAGTCGTTTGCCGACCTGGGCATCTCATTCGATGTCTACGGACGCACCACTTCCGAGACCCACCGCCGCACGGCCTCCGATTTCTTCCGCCGACTGTATGAGAAGGGGGAATTTATCGAAAAGACTTCCGAACAGCTCTACGACGAGCAGGCCGGACAGTTCCTTGCCGACCGCTACGTCACCGGCACATGCCCCCACTGCGGCAACGAACATGCCTACGGCGACCAGTGCGAGCAGTGCGGCACTTCGCTCAATGCCACCGACCTGATTAATCCGAAGTCGGCCATTACGGGGAATACACCGGTGCTGCGCGAGACAAGCCACTGGTATCTCCCCCTCGACAAGTGGGAGCCCCGTCTGCGCCAGTGGATCCTCGAGGAGCATAAGGAGTGGAAGAGCAACGTCTACGGCCAGTGCAAGTCTTGGCTCGACATGGGTCTCCAGCCCCGCGCCGTGAGCCGCGACCTGGACTGGGGTATCCCGGTGCCGGTGGAAGGTGCCGAGGGGAAAGTGCTCTACGTATGGTTTGACGCTCCGATCGGTTATATCTCGAATACGATCGATTGCGTGGGCGACGACTGGGAACGCTGGTGGAAAGACCCCTCCACACGTATGCTGCATTTCATCGGCAAGGACAATATCGTGTTCCATTGCATCGTGTTCCCGGCAATGCTTATGGCCGACGGCTCATACAACCTCCCCGACAACGTGCCGGCCAATGAGTTCCTTAATCTTGAGGACGACAAGATCTCCACTTCGCGCAATTACGCCGTGTGGCTCCATGAATACCTTCAGGAACTCCCCGGCCGTCAGGACGAACTGCGCTATGTGCTCACAGCCAACGCGCCGGAGACCAAGGACAACAACTTCACATGGCAGGACTACCAGGCCCGCGTGAATTCCGAGCTGGTGGCGATATTCGGCAATTTCGTCAACCGCGCCGTGGTGCTGATGCACAAATATTACGAGGGAGCGGTGCCCGCACGCGGCGAGCTCCTCGACATCGACCGCACCATGATGGCCGAGGTGCAGGAAAGCGTGAAGCGTCTGGGTGAGAATCTGGATAACTTTAAGTTCCGCGAGGGACTGAAGGAGGCCATGAATGTGGCCCGCATCGGCAACAAGTATCTGGCCGACTGCGAGCCCTGGAAACTCATCAAGACCGACCCCGAGCGCGTGAAGACCATCATGAACCTTGCAGCGCAGCTTTGCGCCAATCTGGCTGTGGTGTTCGAGCCCTTCACCCCCTTCTCTGCAGCCCGCCTTGCCGAGACATTCCATATGCAGCAGCTGCGCTGGGACATGGCCGGACGCTTAGACCTCATCGCCGACGGTCTCGTGACCGAAAAGGCTCCCCTCCTCTTCGAGAAGGTGGAAGACAGTGTGGTGGAAGCCCAGGTCGAGAAACTGCGCAAGACCGTGGAGCAGAACCTGCTCGACGCATGGCAGCCCGAAGCGGTGAAGAGTGACGTAAGCTACGATGATTTCGCCCGGATGGATATCCGCGTGGGTCGCGTGACGGAGTGCATGAAGGTGCCGAAATCGAAGAAGCTCCTGGAGTTCCGCATCGACGACGGCATGGGTGGCCGCACGATCCTCAGCGGCATCGCCGCCTCCTACCAGCCCGAAGACCTCATCGGCAAGGAGATCTGCTTCATCGCGAATTTCCCGCCGCGCAAGATGATGGGGCGCGAGTCGAACGGCATGATCCTCTCGGCCGTCAATCCCGACGGCTCGCTGACCGTAATCGGTCCTCAGGGTGAAGTGAAACCCGGCTCTACCGTAGGATAATAAGTAAGTGTTCAAATTTAAACGATAGTAAGTGAAAAAGAAATCTTTTATACAATCTGCGGCTTCTTTTTTGCCGCTTTCGGCTTGTCGTTCAGTCGCATAGCCCGCTATGCTCCTTCACTCCGCACCGAAATCGACTAAAAAACAAGCTCGCAGATTGTATAAATTAAATTTGAACACTTACTTACCGATTACACTTTTACGAAGCCGGTGTGCGGTCTTAACGTTTAAATTTGAACGCTTACTTAATCTCCGCGCCCTTACTTAAAGTCTACCTCACGCAGGGGCACTGTAGTCCATATGCAGGCGCTATGCGTGAGGTATTATTTTTCCCTTTTCCGGCACCCCGACCGTCACCGGGATGGCTTCCACACTCAGAGTGAAGGATGAATATTCCATAAGACGCCTTACCTGCTTAACAAATGCTAAATGTTATGACAATTATCGCGAATTTACAAATTACCAATCATCAATATATAGTTTTAGATGGCCATTTTCGTTATTACGAAATGTCAATTATCCACCATACTGCCGTTATATCACTTTGCATCAGATATTTAGATTAAAAATCCCTTATTTTTAGAAGAATTTGACTGTTAAAAAACAGTTAAAATTTTAAAAATTAAATTTGGAGATTCAGAAATTAGTTTATACCTTTGCGGCAGAACTTGAATGCTAAGTTTTACATTACGATTTCACCAAAGGCCTCACCACTTTGTGCATCTCCGTATTTGATATCGACTCATTCTAAGTCTGCTGCCGACATCCGTCGGCAGGTCACTCTTTGAACGGTAACAGCCATGACTCAACATCATCCGCAAATATCTCCGGACGCTTCCAGCCTCACAACCACCGAGGGTGGAACCATCAAGCACCGTTGCAATGCCATGCACCGTAAATATACCCACCCCCACGCCCTTCCGCTCCCCTTATCCGGCCCGTATCCAGGCGGATTGAAAAAAAAGAACCAGACGCCACAAAGAAATGGGTTTATCTAGGGGGGGGGGGGAGTATATAAAAAAAAAATG
>CAMWRH010000050.1 GCA_947176605.1 uncultured Porphyromonadaceae bacterium | reverse complement strand
CCGATAACTCAACACTTATCGGCGACACTCCGAAACGCCGCCCGCTCGTCGGCCGCCGACGCCACGCCTGACCTGTAAGAATCCGGTTGATGCCACGCATCGGATCCAACAGAAACAATGCCACCTCACGCCCAAGACGCTCACCTCCCCAGCTCCGGTCATCAATCACAAGATCCGACGTACGGTAAAGCACCTCGCCGATCGCCGCCCCACCTATGGGTGTGGCGATGATATCATTCGTCGACGGATACTCACACTCCATACACATCTCCCACATAGCGCTTCCCCCCATCGCAAACAGCTCCGACTGCCAGAAATTAAATCCATTGCTACGCCCGGCATTATAGAAAATCGACCCGTTATACGGATGGTCAAACATATTGGTGTGCAGGTGATCGTCATCCCACTCAAAACCATGTCGGAAATTCTCCTTTATACTGTTCCACGATATGTAGGCATAATGGCCGTGCAGCACAAAGCGGTCAAACGACCATAGCCCCAGATTGAAACCCACCACCTCAGCGCCGGCACGCCAGAACGTACGCTTACCATACATTGCCAGATCCGCACTGTCCGGAAGCACCGGATGCGCCACTATATGACGATACGCAGGGCGCCAATGCTCGGCCGCACTACGTTCATCCACTACGCATGCATCGGCCGACACACCACCATCCGCATCACATCTCCCAGCCGACTCATCGGCAGAATACCCCATCACATATTCCGTACACGCATTACTTAGGGAATCCACCCCATTCGGCAGCGGCACACCCCCCGTCACAACATTCCCCACAGAGTCCGCGCACACATATGACGCCTCAGCATCCGGCACATACACCGAAAGCACCGATGCACACAAAAGTGCAACCAATCCTCCCCTCTTATTTACAGTGGAATTTGCGAGTCTCATACTTTCTTTATAACTTTACATCCGAATCCAATCCCACGACCCCTTCCAACAACAGTCCGGGTCGTATTATAGTTTTAAACAAATGAAAAAGGAAATTTCATCATCCAAAGCGCCCGGTGCTATCGGGCCCTACAGCCAGGCTGTAGCCGCAGGCAACCTCGTATTCGTATCAGGGCAGCTCCCCATCGATGCCGCCACCGGTGAAATGCCCGCCGACATCAAGGCCCAGACACGCCAGTCAATCGCCAACATCAAGCACATCCTCGCTGAGGCCGGCGCTACACTCGACAATGTAGTGAAGACCACCGTATTCCTCGCCGACATGGAATACTTCGCTCCCATGAACGAGGTATACGCCGACGAATTCAAAGCCGTTTTCCCCGCACGCTGCGCTTTCGCCGTTAAGGAACTCCCCAAGAAGGCTCTTGTGGAAATTGAGGTCATAGCAGCTCTCTGATGATCAGTTACCTACAGATTGACCGCCTTACAAAATCAATAGGCGACCGAATGCTGTTCCAGGATGTCACCCTCGGTATATACGAGGGTGACAAAATCGGCCTTATCGCTCAGAACGGCGCCGGAAAGACCACTTTCCTCAACATCATCGCCGGTAAGGAAGACTACGACAGCGGCCGAATCGTATTCCGCAACAATCTCCGCGTCGGATACCTCGAACAGCAGCCTCCTTTCGACCCCGAACAGTCTCTGCTCCAATACGCCACCCCGGAGCGGCGCGATGCCGAAGACTTCTCCGGCCCGGACCTCGCACGCCAGATGCTCTTCCAGTTCAACCTCACCGACATGGAGCAGAAAATGGGACAGCTCTCAGGAGGTCAGGTAAAACGCGCAGCCCTCGTAAAGGTGCTCCTCTCGGAGCCGGATTTCCTGATTCTCGATGAGCCCACCAACCATCTTGACATCGAAATGATCGAGTGGCTCGAGAACTATCTCACCCGAAAGCGCGTCACGCTCCTTATGGTCACTCACGACCGCTATTTCCTCGACAAGGTATGCGACAAGATTATTGAAATCGACCGCGAGGAGGTATACGCCTACGACGGTAATTACGATTATTATCTCCGCAAACGCCAGGAACGTCTCGACAATCTCGGAGCCGAACTCGCAAAAGTAAAAAACCTCCTCCGCACCGAACTCGAGTGGATGCGCCGACAGCCCCAGGCCCGTGGCTCCAAAGCCAAATACCGCATCGACAATTTCCACCAGCTCGAACAGCGAAGCCACCTCAACCTCTCCGACCGGCAGGTCAATATGGCCGTCAGCTCAAGCTATATCGGTTCGAAGATTTTTGAAGCCGTAAATGTCTGCAAGGCTTTCGGTTCAACAGTGATCCTGAAAGACTGGAACTATAACTTCGCCCGCTACGAAAAGGTAGGGATCGTAGGAGGCAACGGCGTGGGGAAATCCACTTTCATCAAGCTGCTCCAAGGGCTGATTCAACCCGACTCCGGACACTTCGACATCGGTCAGACCGTGCGCTTCGGTTACTACAGCCAGGAAGGTATGACGGATTTCGACGACCGCAAACGCGTCATTGACGCCGTACGCGAAATTGCCGAGACCGTTCGCATCGATGATAAGACCACCCTCACCGCATCACAGTTCCTCTCCCACTTCCTATTCACACCGGCCACACAGCAGAAATATATACACAAGCTATCCGGAGGCGAACGACGACGCCTCTACCTGGCCACCGTACTGATGCGCTCCCCCAACTTCCTCATACTCGACGAACCCACCAACGATCTCGACATCGTCACCCTCTCCATCCTTGAGGACTATCTCGTCAATTTCAAAGGGTGCGTGATAGTAATCAGCCACGACCGATTCTTCCTCGACCGTATTGTCGACCACCTTTTCGTATTCAAAGGCGACGGCGTGGTGCGCGATTTCCCTGGCGACTACTCCACCTACCGCCACTGCCTCCGCGAAGAAGAAAAGGAGAAAGCCCGCCTCGCCACGACTGCCACTCCGGCAGCCGCCACCTCTGATACCCAGGCTTCCGCCAAACCTCGCACTGAGAAAAAGCCCCGCCTCTCCTTCAAGGAAAAACGCGAAAAGGAAGAACTCGAAGCCCTTCTACCCACCCTTGAAGAGGAAAAGCGCCGGCTCGAACAGGAGATGTCGTCAGGCTCCATGACCAACGATGCCCTCATCGCTGCCGGAGCACGCATGGCCCAGCTCGTGGACAGCATCGACACAGCCGAACTCCGCCTCCTCGAGCTCCTCGAAATAGAAGGCTGACCCCTGCAAAGATCTCCCCGCCCCCACTTTTTGCCGCGCCACAGTGGCTTCAGCCCTGTACCCAGCGCGCCCCCGCTTCTGCGAAGGGGAAATAAAAAAGCGAGACCCCGAAAGGCCTCGCTTCTGTTTTTATATCACTTAGATATCAGCTATCAGTATCAGATGATGCCCTGGCCGAGCATTGCGTCTGCCACCTTCATGAAGCCTGCGATGTTGGCACCCTTCATGTAGTTGATGTAGCCGTCAGGCTGTACACCATACTCTACGCACGCTGCATGGATCGAATCCATGATCTGATGAAGCTTGCTGTCTACCTCCTCGGCAGTCCACATCAGATGCTCCGCATCCTGAGTCATCTCAAGACCCGATACAGCCACACCGCCGGCATTCACAGCCTTACCCGGTGCATACGGGATCTTAGCCTCGATGAAGGCATCGATTGCCTCCGGAGTACAACCCATGTTGCTCACTTCGGCGCAAAGCATCACGCCATTGGCGATAAGGGCCTTCGCATCCTCGCCGCCGAGCTCGTTCTGAGTGGCGCAGGGAAGAGCGATGTCCACTTTCTGCTCCCAAGGCTTCTTGCCTGCATAGAATGTGCTGCCGGGGAACTTCTCTGCATACGGCTCTACCACATCGTTGCCCGATGCACGGAGCTCAAGCATATAGGCGATCTTCTCGTCATCAAGACCTGCCGGATCATAGATATAGCCGTCAGGACCGGAGATGGTCACTACCTTACCGCCAAGCTGAGTAGCCTTGGTAGCCGCGCCCCATGCCACGTTGCCGAAGCCGGAGATGGCGATGGTCTTCCCTTCGAGGGTTGTGCCGAGATCCTTGAGCACGTTCACTACATAGTAGAGTGCGCCGAAGCCGGTAGCCTCCGGACGGATCAGTGAGCCGCCGAAGCTCAGACCCTTGCCTGTGAATGTGCCTGTATTCTCACGGGCGAGCTTCTTGTACATGCCGTACATGTAGCCCACTTCGCGGCCACCTACGCCGATGTCGCCTGCCGGAACGTCGCGGTCCGGGCCCAGGTTGCGCCACAGTTCAAGTATGAAGGCCTGGCAGAAACGCATGATTTCAGCGTCGCTCTTACCGCGGGGGCTGAAGTCGGAGCCACCCTTGCCGCCACCCATCGGGAGTGTGGTGAGGGCGTTTTTGAATGTCTGCTCGAAGCCGAGGAATTTCAGGATTGAGAGATTCACGGATGCATGGAAACGGATACCGCCCTTATAGGGACCGATAGCGTTGTTGAACTGCACGCGGTAGCCGATGTTGTTCTGCACCTCGCCCTTGTCGTCGACCCAGGTCACGCGGAAGGTGAAGATGCGGTCAGGCTCTACCATACGCTCGATGATGCGGGCCTTCTCGAACTCGGGATGCTGATTGTAGACGTCCTCTACACTCATCAGCACTTCCTTCACTGCCTGAAGATACTCCTTCTCGCCGGGATGCTTAGCCTCAAGACCGGCCATAATCTCATTAATGTTCATGTTTGTCAGTTTAGATTTTTGGTTATTCTGGCGGGCTGCATTCCCGATGAGCCGGCTTGACCGACTGACGCAAATGCTTGCCCTGAGTTTTCTGACGGCAAAAGTACAAGATTTTTTTCAACCTCCAAAGTATTTTGCATTTTTCTTTTGGCAAAATTCCAAGGTTTTTGCATTTCCTGCTCAACAACATATTTTCACCTCTTGCAAAACATGCCGCACAACATAATTTCCATCCCATATTTTGTAGATTGCCGCCTTTTTGTTAAATTCGCGTTTTGTGGCGCGCATACATGCCGGCACGTCTCGGATTATCCCGACTCTTTGGAATGAAAGCTCGCAGAATTATCAAAATATCCCTATCCGATGAAGCCCGGCTTGAGTCGCTTGGCTCCGTCACCCTCACTCCAATGAAGGTGGTGGCAGCTTCACTCGCAGCCGTAATGCTTATTGTGTCGATCGGGTTCCTTGCGGTACTGCTCACTCCGCTGAAGACCCTTATCCCTGGATATTTCAGGGAGTCCGACAGGGCCGCCTCGGAGCAGGCGCTGCTGCGTGTCGACTCCATACGCGAGGCTTATCTCCGCAATGAGGCATATGTGGCTAATATCCACCAGCGGCTCAATACGTCGCGTCCGCCCGTAAAGGCCGCTGAGTCGAAGGAGACCCGGCGCCCGATAGCGGCTGATTCTCTGCTCCCCCCCTCGGCTGAAGAGAATCGATTCTCGAAAGTGATGCAGGAGCGCGAAAAGTTCAATATCGCCGTTGTCGCTCCCATGGCCGCAGAAGGGATGCTGTTCTATCCGGTCACGGATGAAGGGGTGATCACCCATGCTTCACGCGCATCACGACGCGCCCTTGTGGCAATGCCTGCACGGGGAGCTGTGATGGCTGTGGCCGACGGCTCGGTCGTAGCGAGGTATTTCGATGCCGTCGCCCGCGCATATACCATCATCCTGCAGCACGACAATGGGTTCGTAAGCCGGTATACCGGTCTATCTGAGCCACTGGTCGGAGAGGCCGAAAATGTGCTTGGCGGCCAGGTCATTGCCCTTTCTCCTCCGGCTCCTGCCAGCCGACCGTCGGAAATCGCCGTTGAGCTATGGCATAACGGGATTCCCCTCCACCCCTACGACTATATCTCTTCTCACCATTCCTACACTTCTCTCCAGCCATGATTACCTCCATTACCTCCTCAAATCCCTCAACTGTTTTTTCATCTATGCTACAGACTCGCATCGCTGTCATGGGTTCCACAGGAAGCATCGGCACCCAGACTCTTGACATAATCGCTGAACGCCCCGATCTCTTCAGGGCTTCCGTGCTCACTGCACGCCGCAACTACCGGCTGCTCGCAGAGCAGGCCCTCAGGTTTAACCCCGATAAGGTGGTGATTGCCGATGAGGCGGCTTTGGAGCCGTTGCGCCAGCTCCTCGCTCACACTTCCGTCAAGGTAGAAGGAGGTGAGCATGCGATAGCCGAGGCCGGATGCGGCGACAATGTCGACATGGTGCTCGCTGCACTTGTGGGTTATAGCGGGCTGCTCCCCACTATCAATGCGATCAAGGAGGGAAAGACAATCGCTCTGGCCAACAAGGAGACTCTCGTAGTCGGAGGATCGGTCATAACCCCGCTCGTCAGAAAACACGACACCCGCATCCTCCCCGTCGACTCCGAGCATTCCGCAATTTTCCAGTGTCTGCAGGGTGAATCCACTGCCGAAGCGCGCAAAATCTATCTTACTGCAAGCGGTGGGCCGTTCCGCACTTTCACAGCGGCTCAGATGCTCGATGTCACTCCGGAGCAGGCTCTGCGGCATCCCAACTGGCAGATGGGTGCAAAAGTCACCATCGACTCGGCTTCGATGATGAACAAGGGATTCGAGATGATCGAGGCCCGATGGCTATTCGACTGCCCTCCGGAAAAGATTGAGATTCTTGTCCATCCGCAGTCGATCGTGCATTCGATGGTGGAGTTTGCCGACGGTTCGGTAAAGGCTCAGCTCGGCATCCCCGACATGCACCTCCCCATACGCTACGCCCTCGGCTATCCTCACCGTCTCCCCTCTTCAGCCCCTGGGCTCACACTCGCCCAGATGTCGAACCTCACTTTCGAAGCCCCGGATTTCGAACGGTTCCCGCTCCTCGGATTCGCATTCCGCGCCATTTCCTTCGGCGGCAACATGCCCTGTATCCTCAATGCCGCCAATGAGGTGGCCGTCAGGGCTTTCCTGGATGGAAGCATCTCATTCCCCGCCATGGGGCGTCTGGCGGAAGCCACCATGCAGAGCGCCACGTTTGTAGCCGACCCCTCTCTCGACGACCTCATCGCCTCTCATGCCGAAGCCACTGCCATAGCCGAGGCCCTGATAGGCAAGGTATAAGGCTACCGCCCATCACCTCTCTCCGCTATTCAACCATTTTAATTTTCATCTTTTTCTACTGATGCACATTTTCCTCATCAAGGCCACTCAGCTGATTCTTGCCCTGGCCTTCCTGATCATAATCCACGAGTTCGGCCACTTCCTGTTCGCACGCATGTTTGGTGTCAAGGTCGATAAGTTCTACATCTTCTTCGATCCTGTCACCGAGATATTCAAGTGGCGTCCGGGAAAGTATATCGGATTCTTCGGCTCTCACAAATGGCTTAAAGGAGCCACCGATGCTGAAAAGGAAGCTTACGAAAAATACAAGGCCGACCGTCGGCAGCAACGCGAAAATCAGCGGATCGCCGACCAGGCCGTCAGGCAGTACCGACAGCAACGCCTCGCCGAAGCCCGACAGGAAGGGATTATCCCCTATCTGAAGGCGTGCTTCCATAAATTCACTGTAGCCGATCTCCCCGAACCGCTCGATCTTCCGGAAGTAAATCCCGTGTTGTCTTTCAAAGATAATGTGAAGCCCGACGGACGCCCCCGTTTCTGGAGCAACACGGAATATGGCATCGGTTTCATCCCGCTGGGCGGATACTGCAAGATCGCCGGCATGATCGATGAGTCGATGGATACGGAGCAGATGAAACGCCCCGCGCAGAAATGGGAATTCCGATCCAAACCCGCATGGCAGCGACTGCTTATCATGATTGCCGGTGTGCTCTTCAATTTCCTTCTGGCAATTCTGATTTACGCAGGTATCGTGTATGCCACGGGCGAGAAGTACGTCCCGTTTGACCGCGTCACTCTCGGCATGGCATACTCTCCTGTAGCCCAGCAGGCCGGATTCCGCGATGGCGATATCCCGCTGCGTGCCGACGGAGCTGAGATCAGCGAAATGACCGATCCGATCATAGCCATGATGCAGGCCAAGACCGTCACCGTAAGCCGCGACGGGCAGCTCACCGACATCAGCATCCCTGATGATTTCATGTTCCGCCTTCAGGACGAATATGAGACCCATAAGGATGGAATCCGATTCCTTACCTACCGTATCCCCACCCGCATCATTCAGACTGTCCCCGGCGAGGGGGCCGCACGCGCCGGTCTTCAGGAGGGTGATGAAGTCATAGCGATTGATTCGGTAGCCGTCCCGGCGCTTATCGATTTCCATAAGGTGCTCGATTCTCAGGCACACGCCAATAAGGCGTCCACAGGCCGCAGGCAGGCCACTCTCGGATTTACCATAGTGCGCCGCCATGATGCCGCCGCCGACACCCTCACCATCCCGGTCACTCTCTCCGAATCGGATAAGATGGGCGTCGGGCTTGAAGTTGATATCACGAAGTTCTATCCGGCCGAGGTGAAGCATTATTCGCTGCTGCAGGCGCTGCCGCGCGGCGTGCAGATCGGCACCGACCGCCTTACGGCATACGCAAAGTCCATGAAGCAGGTGGCCTCCAAGGATGGCATGAAGAGCATCGGCGGTTTCGGCTCGATCGGCTCCATTTTCCCCGAATCATGGGATTGGGTGGCTTTCTGGAATATCGCTGCTTTCCTCTCCGTGGCGCTCGCTTTCATGAACATAATTCCGATTCCGGCCCTCGACGGCGGCCACGTGCTCTTCCTGCTGTATGAGATCATCTTCCGCCGGCCGCCGAGTCAGAAGTTCATGGAGTATGCGCAGATGTGCGGCATGCTCTTCCTGATTCTGCTGCTCCTTTATGCCAACGGCATGGATATCGTGCGCCTGTTCATCAAATAATCACATATGCATTTACTGACGAAGGATGACCCTCAGCATGGGGGTATCCTTCGTCACCTACCATATATACCGAGACTATTATGTATCCTGTCATAACGCTTAAACCCGGCAAGGAGGAATCCATCCTCCGCCATCATCCCTGGGTATTTTCCGGGGCTATCGCTTCCCTGCCAGATGGTCTTGAGGAAGGCGACTACGTCACCGTGGCCGACAGCCGCGGATCTGTCCTCGGCTTCGGCCATTACCAGATCGGCAGCATCACGGTGCGTCTTCTGGAATTCGGCACCGACCGTATGCCGGATGATTTCTTCTTCCATCGTCTCAATAATGCGGCCACTCTGCGCCGCACTCTCGGCCTTATCCGCCCCGACAATAATTGTTTCCGCCTCGTCCACGGTGAAGGTGATTTCCTCCCCGGACTCGTTGTGGATATCTATGGCGATACGGCTGTGATGCAGGCTCATTCACCCGGCATGCATTTCGAACGCAACCGTATCGCGGAGGCGCTTACCCGCCTGCCCGGCATCTCGATACGCAATGTCTACTATAAGAGTGAGACCACTCTCCCGTTCAAGGCGCGTCTCGACCCGCATAATGACTATATCATCGGTTCGTTTGACGGTAATATCGCCATTGAGAACGGGCTGCAGTTCAATATCGACTGGCTGAAGGGACAGAAGACGGGATTCTTCGTCGACCAGCGCGAGAACCGCGCACTGCTCGAGCGCTTCGCCAAGGACCGCACGGTGCTGAATATGTTCTGCTATACGGGCGGTTTCTCGGTCTATGCCATGCGCGGAGGCGCAAAGTCGGTGGATTCTGTCGATTCTTCGGCCAAGGCTGCCGCGCTGACTGATGCCAATATTGCGCTCAACTTCCCCGACGACCCGCGCCACACCACCCATGCCGTGGATGCCTTTAAGTTTCTTGCCGATATGGAGCCCGACCGCTACGACCTCATCGTGCTCGATCCCCCCGCTTTCGCCAAGCACCGCTCAGCCCTCAAGAACGGTCTCATCGGCTACCGCAAGCTCAATGCCAAGGCTTTTGAGAAGATTCGTTCGGGTGGACTGCTTTTCACTTTCAGCTGCTCGCAGGTGGTGAGCCGCGAGGCTTTCCGTCTGGCCGTGTTCTCGGCAGCGGCTAAGTCAGGGCGTAAGGTGCGCGTGCTGCATCAGCTTACCCAGCCGGCCGACCATCCTTTCGACATTTCCCATCCGGAAGGTGAATACCTGAAAGGGCTTATCCTGTATGTGGAATAACCCTCTCCCTGAGCGTATCCTGCCGCTGCACATGCCGGATACGCTCAACTACTCCCACCCGCCAATCCAAATTCTAACCATATTTAATACTTTAGTTACATCATGAAGAAAGTACTGCCGGTTCTCGCTCTCGGCCCCATCATGGCCATCTCGCTGCAGGCGGCCGAGAACAAGGACTTCAACTATCACGTCGACCGTTTCGCCGACATCGAGGTGCTCCGCTATGAGGTGCCCGGATTCAATGATCTTTCTCTCAATCAGAAGAAGATGCTCTATTATCTGTCGCAGGCAGCCCAGGCAGGCCGCGACATCATCTGGGACCAGAACTGCCGCTACAACCTCCAGCTCCGCCATCTGCTCGAACAGATCTACACCGGCTTCCAGGGCGACCGCAATTCTGCCGACTGGAAGGCTTTCGACCAGTATATGAAGCAGGTGTGGTTCGGCAACGGCATACATCACCATTATTCAAACGACAAGTTCACTCCGGGCTTCTCTCCTGAATTCTTTGAGGCTCAGGTGGCCCTTCTCCCCGACTCGGCGCTCCCGCTGGCCGACGGTCAGGATCGCCCGGCTTTCATGGAGATCATGAAGAAGGTTATCTTCGACCCCGCGTTCCTTCCGAAGAAGGTGAATCAGGACGGCTCACAGGACGTAATCGTCAATTCGGCTACCAATCTTTACGCTCCCGGCGTCACTCAGCAGGAAGTGGAGGATTACTACGCGGCCCTGAAGGATCCGAATGACCCCACACCCATCTCCTACGGTCTGAATTCACGCATCGCCAAGGATGCCGATGGCAAGATCTATGAGGAGGTATATCACGTGGCGGGGCTATACGGCCCGGCCATAGCCAAAATCATCTATTGGCTCGATATGGCCAAGAGTGTGGCCGAGAATGATGCCCAGCGCGAGTACATCACGAAGCTGATCGATTTCTACATCACCGGAGATCTGCGCACGTTTGATGAATATTCCATCCTCTGGGCCGAGGATACGAAGTCGGATATCGATTTCGTCAACGGTTTTCTCGAGTCCTACGGCGATCCGCTCGGCATGACGGCTTCATGGGAGGCTTACGTGAATTTCAAGAATCCGGAAGCTTCGGCCCGCACTGAGGCCATCTCGGGCAATGCACAGTGGTTTGAAGACCATTCCCCCATCAATCCGGCATTCCGCAAACCCGAAGTGAAGGGTGTGTCGGCAAAGGTCATTACGGCCTCTTATCTTGGAGGCGATGCTTTCCCTTCTACGGCTATCGGCATCAATCTTCCCAACGCCAACTGGATCCGTGCGGCCCACGGCTCGAAGTCGGTCACTCTGGAGAATATCACTGAGGCTTACGCTCTGGCTTCGATCGGCAACGGATTTAATGAGGAGTTCGTGATCGATGCACCCACATCCAAACTGCTCGATGACTGGCTCTATATCACTGATATGCTCCATACCGACCTCCACGAGTGCCTCGGCCACGCCTCGGGCCGTCTCAACCCCGGTGTCGACCCGGATGCGCTTAAGGAGAACGGTGCCACGCTCGAGGAGGCCCGTGCCGACCTCTTTGCGCTATATTACCTCCCGGATGCGAAACTGCAGGAAATCGGTGTGCTTGAAAATCCGGATGCCTATAAGGCGGAGTATTATAAGTATATGCTCAATGGCCTTATGACTCAGCTCAACCGCATCGAGCTGGGCAAGGATGTCGAGGAGGCTCACATGCGCAACCGCCAGCTTATCGCCAAATGGATCCTCGAGCATGGCAAGAAGGATAAGGTGGTCGAACTGGTCAAGAAGAACGGTAAGACCTACGTCAAGATCAACGATTATAAAAAAATGCGCGACCTCGTAGGACAGCTCCTTGCGGAGATACAGCGCATCAAGAGCGAAGGCGACTATAAGGCCGGCAATGATCTGGTGCAGAAGTATGCCGTAAAGGTCGACCCGAAGCTCCATAAGGAGGTGCTCGACCGCTACGCTACTCTCGACATTCCCCCATACCGCGGATTCGTCAATCCCGTATACCACACTGTCACTGACCCCGATGGCGAAATCATCGATGTGACTCTCGATTATACGGAGTCTTATCCCGACCAGATGCTCCGTCTGAGCCGCGAGAACTCCAACCTCTGATTCTTACGGGCCATCCCGCTCTCCTCTGGCTCATAGCATTTTTCGTACGCTTATGCAATCCCAATCCACGACATCCGCCGATGTCATGAAGCAGATAAAGCATCTCTTCATGACATACCGCAACGGTATCGTGGCCGATACACTCCGAAAGGCCGGACATCCTTTCGGAGTGATATTCGGCCTCCAGATGCCGCAGCTCGCGGAGATAGCCCGCGCGATCCCTCGCGACATCGTAACCGGCCGCCAGCTATGGGCTGACCGTAACGTCCGCGAATCACGGCTGCTGGCCTGCTGGATCATCCCTCCCGACAGTATCTCCATGCAGGAGGCGATCGATATGGCCTCCGGCGTGCTTACACGTGAAGAAGCCGATATCATGGCATTCAGGCTGTTGAGGTATCTCCCTTTTGCCCACGACCTCGCCTCCCGACTTCTTGATATCTCCGACCCGCTTCCGCATTACACCGGAGAAGCCCTCCTCCGTAATCTCAACCAGTAATCACATCTCTTATGAAGAATCTCTTCACACCTTTGGCCATCGCCTTGGCCGCGATGCCTGCACTCGCTCAGAACTCCCTCTCTTTTTCGCCTCCGGAAGGCAACGTGGATATGGCCACTTTCCCCGCCGGCCTGAGCAGTTTTGAAATCATCCCTTCGGAGCCTGTCTCGATCAACCGCGAAGCCGAAGGATTCATCTCCCTCTCGCTCGACGGTGACATCGTAAAGCAGATTCCGGCTTCAAATATCCGCGACCTATACACGTTCTCCGGATATACCAAGACCGATGCCGGCGACCTCCACGTCACCTTCTTCCAGCGCCAGCAGACCTCCCCCTTCCGCTATCTCGGACGCTACACCGTCACCGTCCCTGCCGGTTTCCTGATTTATGCCGATGGCTCGGCCAACGATGAAATCTCTGTCGATTACCTCATCACCACTCCGGCATATTCAGTGACTCCGGCTTCAGGCGAAAAACTCGAAGCCATCTCAAGTGCCGATATCTCTTTCAACGGGATAGTGTCTCTCTCAGTCAATCCGGCCATGTCCGATGAGGCGCTGTCATCTCTCTCTGTGGCATTTACTCCCGAAGGTGCCGCAAAGGCAATCACTTTCCCCATTGACATATCTGCTGTCTCGGTTGAAGGCACTCAGGTCGCTGTCACATTCCCGCAGGCATTCGATGCGCCGGGTGCTCTTGAGCTGTCAGTTCCGGCCGGCCTGTTCCTCGTCAGATCTGACGCCGGCGTAGACGGCAGCAACGACGAAATCATCGCCTCTTGGACCACAGGCGCCATCCCGGTTCCTGAAATCAGCTACACGGTTTCACCGGAACCCGGCAGCTACGGTTCGTTCACATCCGAATATTTCCCGGCAGCCGACAAATACGCATTCTTCCGCATTGAAATGCCGGAAGGAGTAACCATATCCGGATTCCCGTCGCTACAGCACCCCCTGCTCGCGCCCGTAAGCGGGGGCGTCACGGATCTCGAAAATCCCTTCTTCAGCTTCAGCGCACAGGCTGTGGCGGCCGACAACTCTCTCTATCTCTATAACGGCGCCTACAACACCGAATCCGCCGCTTTCGCCTACCGCTCCCAAAGCACCCTCACTCCCCCTCCCGGAGAATACCGTCTATACATCCCCGAGAACACATTCACCCTCTCTGACGGCACTCGCAATCTCCCCTTCGAATTCCCGTTCTCAGTTGAAGAGAATCCCGATGGGGCGCCATATGAAATATCTCCCGATCCGCTCTTCTCCATCACCCCTCCGCTCTCCGAAATCCGGATTGAGTTTAATTCGGCAGCCGCGATACAATGGGTCAAAGGCAACTACGTCACTCTGACCGACGGCATTGCCGAATACGTGCTTGAACCCGCCGTTGCATACCCCGACAACGGCACAGGAGCAGCTCTTCTGGTCGACATCCCCGGTGCCGGCATCACGCAGCAGGGCGTATATACCCTCTCGATTCCCGCTGCCGCGCTCCTCGTCGACTCCACGCCTACTGCCGTCAACGCTACCCTTTACATCGGCGTCGACGCGCCTCCGGTCACTGGCATCAACTCAGTCAATGCCCCCGCCGGCTCACACGGAGCCTACACCGTTTCCGGCTGTCCGGCCGACCCGGCCCACCTCTCCGGCGGACTTTACATCATCGGCGGCAAAAAAATATTAAAGAGATAATCTTCTGTCATACAGCGTAATGACATGTATGCACGCAGATACACGTCAAAAAAAATACATTTCATCCAAACCATTCATAACCCACGGTTGTTTTAAATATCGAAAGATGAATAAATCGTTTCATGATGTTAGGTTAGTTTGAAAAGTATTAAAAGATCTCTCATTCCGGTCCTCTGTGAAGAGGGCCGGATTTTTTATACGCTCTCCATTCCGGGGTCGGCCGATACATATCACTCTGTCGCCCCCCTCGATACTCTCCCTGAAAGAAATCCGGGGTACCATGCCTATATGCATGATACCCCGGTGACATTTACACGGAAGAGTATTACTCTATGACACGCGTCTTAACGCTTGAAAAGGCGGATTATCTCCCCTATCCAGAGCACTACGGATGTGCCGCCGATTATAAGCCCCCAGTCGGTAAGGCTCAGAGGAGTGACGTTGAAGAACTGTCCGCCGACGCTCACTATCAGCACCTGGCCGAGCAGGATCACCAGTGCGATAAACATGAAGCCGCCGCACCCTTTGAAGTGGAACGCTGACTTCCCGGTAGCAAACGCTCGGGCATTAAACATGTTCCAGAACTGCAGGAATACGAATATCGTAAAGAACATCGACAGCTCCTTCGGCGTGAGCGACGGATTCGACGCATCTGCGGCTCCCTGGGGCAGGAAACTGAAAATCTGCGTCATCGACTCTACCGAGTAATGCTCGAAGATATAGAGCAGACCAAGCAGCAGCAGGAAGAAGATTCCACCCACCCCTACGATCGACCTCCACATCGGCTTATTGATGATGAAGGCCTCGCGCGAGCGCGGCTTCTCCCGCATCACCGACTGCGACGGAGGCAATGATGCAAGCGCCATGGCGGCAAAGGTGTCCATAATCAGGTTGACCCAAAGCATCTGGGTCACTGTCAGAGGTGACTCGGTGCCCATGAACGCGCCGGCCAGCACGATAAGGCACGCCGCCACATTGACAGTCATCTGGAAAAGTATGAAGCGCTGGATATTCTGGAAGAGGGAGCGTCCCCACATCACGGCGCGTCCTATGGATGAGAAACTGTTGTCGACGATCGTGATGTCGGAAGCCTCTTTGGCCACCGATGTGCCGTCGCCCATCGACAGCCCCACATGGGCCGCCTTGAGGGCCGGAGCATCGTTGGTGCCGTCGCCCGTCACGGCCACTACCTCGTTGTTGGCCTGCAGGGCCTCTACGAGGCGCTTCTTGTCCATCGGGCGCGCACGCGCTATGATCTTCAGGTCGCCCACACGCTTGCGGAGCTCTCCGTCGGTCAGCTCGGCAAACTCGGTGCCGGTGATGATGTTGCGGTCGCTGTCGCGGCTGTCGTCCCAAAGTCCGATCTGCCGCCCTATCTCTTTGGCGGTGCCGGGGGTGTCGCCGGTCACTATCTTCACGCCGATGCCGGCGTCAAGCACTTCACCTACAGCCGCAGGCACATCGGCACGCACCGGATCGGAGATGGCCACGACGCCGAGGAATGTCAGGCGCTTGGCCACTACCTTGTGATCGGAAATCGTGGCATCACCCTCGTCGAGCTCCTGATAGGCAAAGCCCAGTGTGCGCATCGCCATGTTCTGGTAACCAAGCAGCAGGGCATCTATCTCGGCTTTGGTCACTCCCGATTTCTCGGCACACATACCGAAGATGATTTCCGGCGCTCCCTTTACATAAAGTATGCGGCGCCCGTCGGCCGATTTCACCACTGTGGCCATATACTTCCGCTCCGTGCTGAAGGGGAGCTCTTCTATACGCCCCACTTTCTCGCGCAGCGACGTGTAGTCGGCGCCACGCCCTTTGAGCCAAAGCAGCAATGCTCCCTCGGTCGGATTGCCGAGCACCTGCGGCTTCTCACCAGAAAGGTCGAGCTGGGCGGTGGAGTTGACGGCTATCCCTTCATAAAGCACCTGATCGGAAGGATTGCCGAAGAAGTCGGCCTTGTATACCTGCATCTGGTTCTGCGTCAGTGTGCCGGTCTTGTCGGTGCATATCACTGTTGTGGCACCCATTGTCTCGCAGGCATGCATCTTGCGCACAAGGTTGTTGGTCTTGAGCATACGGCGCATTGAGTAGGCCAGCGACAGGGTCACAGCCATCGGCAGACCCTCCGGCACTGCCACCACCACCAGGGTCACAGCCACCATCAGCGTCTGCAGCAGATAGGCCGTAAATTCTATCCAGTCGAAGCCGGAAGCCGGAAGATGGAAGAAGTACATCGCCAGGCGTCCCACTACGATGGCTATCGCAAATCCATACGAAATCTTGGTGATCAGATCGCCCAGTCCGTCAAGCTGCTCGTTGAGGGGGGTCTTTACGCTGTCGTCGATCTGGGCGGCTTCGAATACTTTGCCGTTCTCTGTGGCGTCGCCCACGGCAAACACCCGCATCACTCCGTGTCCCTCCATCACCTTCGTGCCTCGCATGGCGTGATTGTCGGGGAATGTATGGTCGGGATCAAAACGTGACGGATCTGTGGTCTTGGGGCATATCGGCTCACCGGTCAGGGTGGATTCGTCGATACTCAGCGACACGGCCTCAAGCAGTTCGCCGTCGGCGGGCACCTCTTCTCCGGTGTTGAGTATCACGATATCGCCCACTACCACATCCTTGCGGGGCACCTGCGTGGCATGGCCGTCGCGTATCACCTGCACCGGCTCGTCGTCGTTCACCTGGTTCAGAAGCGCAAACTCTTTGTCGGCCTTCAGCTCGAAGATGAATCCGAGCCCCGTGGCAAGCAGGATGGCTATAAAGATACCCAGCGGCTCGAAGAATACGCCGGCATCCTTATCCAGCCCCCCCCAGTATTCATAGCACGATATGCCGATTGACAGCGCTCCGGCTATCAGCAGGATTATGATCAGCGGATCCTTGAATTTCTCAAGAAACCGCATCAACAGCGACTCCTTCTCGGGCGGTGTCAGGATGTTGGCCCCATGCTTAGCCCGCGATTCAGCCACCTCCCGGGCCGTAAGCCCGGTGTAATGTTGTGTCTGGCTCATTGATTTGTTGTTTTGTTGGTTTTTCCGGTTTATTCCATCTCACTTCATCGGCTTCATCGGCTCCCCGGCTCCGGAGAGCAATATGCACTTATAGGGTCGGGGGTGTGTGATTGTGACCCCGACCCTGGAGAGATGCAAGGAAGCGTGAATGTGAATCAGAATATTTATTTGGCGTAGTTGTCGATTATGCGGGCCACTGTGTTGCGCAGGTCATAACGGTCGTCGAAGGCATCGCCGATTGCCGCGAATTTCCAGTCGCCTCCACGGCGGTAGAGCTTGCCCAGAATCAGTGCGTTCTTCCCCGCAAACTGCGGGTCTTTGGCCACATCGTATTTGGCAAACACTGTGCTCACCTTCTGAGGCGTCCCCTCAAACATGCGCACCTGCACATACGGTATCCCGGCAAAGTCTACATTCTTCGGCGAGAATATATTGAGGAAGAAGAAAATCTGGGTGATGTTGGAACGCACCTTCGACAGATCGATCTGCACGATTTCGTTGTCAAGGCCGTCGTCGCCACCCTTGTCACCCTCCACATCATCGGGCGTATGGTACATCGAGCCATCGGCACTCCAGTCCTTACCTACCGGAAGTCCGCGGACAAGGAACATCTGAGGATTGTACAGCGGCGAATACAGCGTATCCACCAGCGCCCCGTTGGCATCGGTCATCACGCAGCTGAGGTCTACGTCGACATCAAGCTCCTTCATCACGGTCTTGCTGCTCAGCCCTAAGAAGCCCGAACGCTCCTGCACAGGCTGCATGATGGCACCCCAGTTGACTCCCACACAGAATTCCATCAGTTTCGAACCATTCCCCTTTTCAAGGTTGATCTTCTGACCTTTTTCAAGATTTATAGCCATAGCGGTATAATTTAAGATTATTAATTACTTTATCACCACCCCCAATCCATCCTTTCCCATCCCATCTCCACCCCCTTTTCACATTTGCAAAATTACAACTAAATCTCCTCAAATACAATTTTCACAAACATTTCACCCGAAAATCCCCACATTCACCCAAAAATCCCTGCAACATTGCAGCC
>CAMWRH010000049.1 GCA_947176605.1 uncultured Porphyromonadaceae bacterium | reverse complement strand
GTCGCCATCCGAGAGCTGCACTTTATTGAGCATTATGCGGCTTTGGGTCAGGCTCATGCTGCTCTGATTGTCGGCCTGGAGCTGGCCGGCCCGTATCTTTATGAGCATGGAGGAGTCTGGCGAGAGGAATCTGTAATACCCCTGGTTGAGCTGCAGGGCGTTGAGGCGGATGTCGCCTCTGAAGAGGGGGAGCATGCGCACATCGGCAAGGAGTTCGCCGGCATTTACCATGGTGTCGCCGCTGGCTTCAATCACTTTTACCCCCTGCAGGCTGACGCTGAGGGGGAATTTGAGGCGGAAGCGGGAGATTTCGATGTCCATCCCGGTTTTGTCGCGCACTATTTTTGTAGCAGCGTCCTTTACGGCGGTCTGTATGGGGGGGATATAGAGCAGTACCGGTATAAGCACTATCAGCAGCAGCAGGCACCCTATCACGCGCAATGGCACACTTATCCAGCGGCTGAGGCGCCTTTTGCGGGGCGCGGCGGCCGGAGCTTTCTGTATGTCGGGGGCCTGGGGAGCGGAGGAACCGTTGTCGGGCCCGGGCGTTTCTGTCTGCTGCTTTTTCATATCATGATGATCTATGATTCAGGTATTGGGGCTTGCAGTGGAATCTCATTTTTCCCGGAGTTCTGACGAACCTTTCATCTGTCCGGATGCGTCGCGCAAGGCCTGCAGTTCGGCATCGGTAAGCTGCAGCACTCCTCCGGCAAGTATCCAGAGCATTCCTGCTGCGATGGCTCCGGCGGCATCAGCCACCATGTCGGCTGTCTCGAATCCTCGGCCAAGTGCCATCCACCGCTGAATGTACTCTATCGCGATACCTGCCCCCATGCCGATGAGCGACATCAGGGATATCAGCGGGAGGCCGGGCTTCTTCCACCCATGACTGCGCATATAGTCGAAGAGCATGCATAGTGTCAGGCCAAAAAACATCAGGGCGTGGGCTATCTTGTCGGCCCCGGGAAACAGTGGAATCTTTTCTTCACCGAGCGGATCTGGCATCAGTGTCAGGTAGAGTATGGCAAGCATGCACACTATGGTGAATATCCATCGCGGCACTCTGCGCATCCATCCGTGAATCCGCCCGATGAGGGTGGGTTTGCTGTCGTTCATCCGTAATAAGTCGTCAGAATCTTTTCAAAATTAATAAAAATTTCCCAACCACTCTCCGGATTGCGGACTCTTTTCTCTTCTCACAACATTATTTCACCCTGTGAGGTTCAATTTCATGCTGAAAAGTTGCACCGGCAATGGCTGGATACAATAATGCGTCCGGCCGACCGAAGGGTCGCCGGACGCATATGGCGATGGTTTTCGCTTTTTTACTTACGGATACCGAGCTCCTTCTGGGCGATGATGGCACGGTAGCGGTTGATGTCCTTGCGGATCAGGTAGTCCAGAAGGCTGCGACGCTGACCTACGAGGGCTTTCAGCGCACGTGCAGTGGCATAGTCCTTGTGGTTGCTCTTAAGATGCTCTGTCAGGTGCTTGATGCGGATGCTGAACAGTGCGATCTGGCTTTCGGGGCTGCCGGTGTCGTTGGCACCCTGGCCGTACTTTGCGAAAATCTCTTTCTTCTCTTCTGTTGAAAGATGCATGGCTGGAGAATTTAATTTATTGATTATGAATTGTTTATACTTTTATCAAAATGCACCGCACCGACCGTTGGCCGATGCCGTGCCCCTCGGCTCTCCAAGCCTTCGGGGAAGTGCGTTTCGTCAAAAAGCATGCAAATTTACTCATTTATTCCCGATTATCCAAATTATCGGCCTGATTATTGCGATTTTACGGTCGTGTCACGGCTGCATCCACGGGGACGGGTCTGGATGGCGGCCATCTCTCCCCTACTGGAACATCAGGACCAGCAGCTGCGCTATCACTACGCGCGAGAACATGGCCAGCGGATAGACCGTGGCGTACCCTACGGCTGGATTGTCGCCGGGCAAGGTGCTGTTGGCGTAGTTGAGGGCCATGGGGTTGGCCATGGCGCCGCTCATCACGCCGCAGGCGAGTCCGAAGTCGAGTTTCCACCACCGCATGGCCACGGGGGTCATGACGAGCACCGGCAGCACCGTGATTATGAATCCGGCGGCTATCCAGAGCACTCCGTCGGCACGTAGGATGGTGTCGAGGAATTTCTCTCCGGCCTCAAGTCCGAGGCACCCGAGGAAGAGCGACAGTCCGATGCCGCGCAGCATGAGGTTGGCGCTGCGGGTGGTGTAGGTCACGAGGTGGAACTGCGGCCCGAAGCGCCCTACGAGTATCCCGACTATAATCGGTCCGCCGGCCAGGCCAAGACGCACCGGCACGCTTATGCCGGGTATCATGATAGGCACCGAGCCGAGCAGCAGGCCGAGCACGATCCCTAAGAATATGGCTCCCATGTTGGGGTCTTTGAGCGTTACGGTGGAGTTGCCCACCACGCGTGCCACCTGGGCAATCGATTTCTCTTCTCCCACCACGGTCAGGCGGTCGCCGAGCTGCAGTATCAGTCCGGGGGATGCAAGCAGGGTGACGCCGCTGCGCACCACGCGCGTTATGTTGATGCCATAACTGTTGCGCAGCTTGAGCGAACCGAGTTTGCGGCCGTTGAGTTCGGGGCGGCTTACCACGATATGGCGTGAGATCAGCGATGAGTCGATGGCATTCCAGTCGATATGGCCGGTATTCCAGTCGCGCTGTTCCTGCGCTCCGAAGAGGGTGGTGAGGCCCTCTACATCTTTGTCGGTGGTGACTACGAGGAGTCGGTCTTCATGCTCAAGCACCGTATCGGGGCCCGGGATCGTCACACTCCCCTGCCTCCAGAGACGGGAGATGACGAAGTGCAGATGCGTCACTCCGGCAGCCTGGCGCACCGTCTTGCCAAACAGTGCGGGATTCTCCACCACGAAGGCGGCTATGAAGGTCTGGTTGTCGTCGTCGTGGCCGCCATCGGAGATATCGCCGGGACGCACGGCAAGTTTGCGGAGCAGTACGAATGCGAGTATCACACCGATCACGCCGAGCGGATACGTCACCGCACAGCTCAGGGCTGCCCCGTTGGCCGATATGCCGAGTTGCGAGAGCGCCTGCTGGGCCGCTCCGAGGGCCGGTGTATTGGTAGTGGCGCCGCTCAGGATCCCCACCATATCGCTCATCGGGATGTCGAGCAGGAAGGTCAGGCCGATGGCCACTAACGTGCCCAGCAGCACCAGTACAAGCCCCAGTCCATTGAGCAGCACTCCCCCTTTCCGGAACGAACTGAAGAAACCGGGCCCGACCTTCAGACCGAGTTCATAGACGAACAGCACCAGACCGAAACTTTCGGCAAACACCAGCATCTGATGGTCGATTTTCAGACCGAAGTGGCCGGCAATGATTCCCACAAAGAACACCCATGTCACACCAAGCGACACTCCTTTGAAATGCACCTTACCCAATGCCAGTCCGACCGCCACGATAAGCGACAGCACCACCAGCGCCTGCAACGCGCTCTGCTCAAAAAGCACACTTTCTATCCACATGAAATCAGCTTCTTTGGTTTTAAATCTGCAAATTTACCAATTCCGCGCCACATCCCCAACTTTCCACCCCCTTTTCCCGCCATCCTTCCTCGAGTTCCTCCCCATTTCCCCTCCCTTATGAATGAATCCGGGAAATTTGCGGGAGAGAAGGGAAATAGGTAATTTTGCAGCTGCAAAACGGATTTCGGGGGGAGAGGATAACTGATTTCTGAACCGTAATGGATACGAATAAACTTAAAGGGCATGGCGCCATGCTGGGCGCCGAGTTTATGTGGGGCGTGAGCGCCCCGCTGGGTAAGGCGATTCTGGCAGCCGGGATGTCGCCGCTGATGCTTACGAATTGCCGCATGGTCGGTGCGGCGGCGCTGTTCTGGATCATTTCGCTGTTTACACGTAATGAGGAGGTGGAGCACCGCGACCTGCTCCGCATGTTTTTTGCGGCGCTGTGCGGCGTGGTGGTCAATCAATGCTGTTTCGTATGGGGTCTTAGCCTGACCTCTCCGGTCAATGCCTCCATCATCACTACTTCGCTCCCTATCCTGACGATGGTGATGGCCGCAATCGTGCTCCACGAACCGGTGACGAAGCTGAAAGTGGGAGGCGTGTTCCTCGGTGCCATCGGTGCGTTGGTGCTGATTCTCGGCAGTGCCTCCGAAGCGGGAGGAGGACATATCGCGGGCGACTTGCTCGTGATATGCGCACAGTTCAGTTTTACCTGCTATCTGGTATTCTTCAAGTCGCTCATCGGCAGGTATTCTCCCATCACGCTGATGAAATGGATGTTTACCTACTCGGCCATCTGCGTAATACCTTTCTGTTATTCGGATTGGCTGGCGATGGACTGGAGCGCCGCCCCGGCCATAATAGTATGGGGAGCGGTGGGATTCGTGGTCGGTCCGACATTCCTCAGCTATCTGCTCCTGCCGATCGGTCAGCGATATCTGCGCCCTACCGTGACGGCGATGTATAATTACGTGCAGCCTATCGTGGCCACCATCGTAGCCATATGCGCCGGTATGGGACGCTTTACCCTGACCAACGCTTTGGCGATAATCCTTGTGTTTACAGGGGTCTATCTCGTCACACGCAGCAAGAGCCGCGCCGATATGCTCCGCGATGCACCCGAGGATGCTTAGCAGTACGCGCCCGCTGCGCCACGCAGTGGGGATATCCGGATGCATTTCACTGGTTTTTAACGATATTTCGCTTATACTACAGACTATTTCACAGACGATGACGTTTGCTTTATGGAAGTGTACGGATGAAGTTGCGGATTATACTTGCAAGTATACCTGCGATGCCGAGTCCGCCATCCCTTCTCCGTGAAAAAGTCAAACCACCCTATCGAAATCCCGGCTTGCGCCCCTCCGGCATCCCGATTGCTTAAGAGACCGAGAGGCTCATGGCCGGCGGATTCCTGATACACCGCATATTAACTGACCCAGCATTATTCAGATGGTTAAAATTCTTACTTCGTCAGCTATGGCTCTGACCCTTCTTGCCTCGGCGGGCACACTGATTCCCGCCACGGCTCTCGCGCAGTCGGCTTACGACGCGCAGTTTACAGAGTATCCCACTTATTCGGGCGATGACCTGGAGCTCCTCGTCGACGACTCCGGCACCCATTTCCGTCTCTGGAGCCCGAAGGCCCAGGAGACCCGCGTGCTTCTCTACGACAACGGCCACACCGGGAAGGCATTCCAGACCCTCCCCATGACTTTTGATGCCGCCAATGGCACATGGACCGCATCGCTCCCCGAAAAGCTATACGGCAAATTCTATACCTTCCAGATTCGCCACGACGGCAAATGGCTCGATGAGACCCCCGGAGTATGGGCAAAGGCTGTAGGTGTCAACGGCCAGCGTGCAGCCATAATCGATCTGGCGAAGACCAACCCCGCCGGATGGTGCTGCGACCGCGGACCGGAAGTAAAGAACTTCTCCGACGTGATAATCTACGAAATGCACCACCGCGACTTCTCGGTCGACCCCTCTTCGGGTATCGCCAACAAGGGTAAGTTTCTCGCCCTTACCGAACCCGGCACTACCACACCACAGGGGCTTGCCACCGGAATCGACCACCTGAAGGAACTCGGCATAACCCACGTGCATATCCTCCCCTCTTACGACTATAACTCGGTCGACGAGGCCAACCTCCAGCTCAATCAGTACAACTGGGGCTATGACCCTCAGAACTATAACGCCCCGGAAGGCTCCTATTCCACCAACCCCTCTGATCCCGAATCACGCGTGCGCGAGATGAAGCAGATGGTGAAGGCACTGCATGATGCCGGAATCGGCGTGATCATGGATGTGGTATACAACCATACGGCCGAGAACGACGGCTCCAACTTCGAGCTCACCGCTCCCGGCTACTACCACCGCCACTGGGACGACGGCCGCTATTCAGATGCCTCCGGATGCGGCAATGAGACTGCCTCCGACCGCCGTCAGATGCACGATTATATCGTCAATTCAGTGAAGTACTGGGCCGATGAATACCATATCGACGGTTTCCGCTTCGACCTCATGGCAATCCACGACACCGAGACCATGAACGATGTGGCCGCCGAACTGAAGAAAATCAATCCCTCCATATTCGTTTATGGCGAAGGTTGGACGGCAGGCGACTCTCCTCTGGCTATCGACCGCCGCGCACTGAAGGAGAATGTAAGCGCCATGACGGATATCGCGGTATTCTCCGACGATCTGCGCGATGCCGTGAAGGGTCACTATTCAAATGCCGAAGACCGTGGCTTCGCCACCGGTAAACCGGGGAATGAGGAGACGGTGAAAATCGGTATCGTAGCCGCTACGGCTCATCCGCAGGTGGACTTCTCAAAGGGCAACAACTCGAAGTTCCCCTACGCCAAGTCGCCTGAAATGATCGTCAACTACGTCAGCTGTCACGACGACCTCACCCTCACCGACAAGCTCCGCAAGTCGATGCCGGAGGCCTCCGACTCGCTGCGTCAGGCTGCCGCAAAACTCGCGCAGACCATCGTGTTCACTTCGCAGGGCACTCCGTTCATGTTTGCCGGCGAGGAGGTGTTCCGCGATAAGAAAGGGGTACACAATTCCTACAAGAGTCCCGACTCCATCAATGCGATCGACTGGACCCTTAAATCACGTAACGCCGACCTCTTCAACTATTACAAAGGACTCACCGCGCTGCGCAAGGCTCACCCGGCATTCCGCATGACTTCGGCTGAGCAGATCGCACGCCATCTGGTATTCGACAAGATCGACTCCGCCAAGCAGCCCAACCTCATCTCCTATTCACTCAAGGACAACG
This sequence comes from uncultured Porphyromonadaceae bacterium, assembly GCA_947176605.1. Lineage (GTDB taxonomy): Bacteria > Bacteroidota > Bacteroidia > Bacteroidales > Muribaculaceae > Lepagella. Next base: position 11,815 of record CAMWRH010000049.1, on the reverse strand, counting down.
CCAACGGTGATGAATGGAAGGAAATCAAGGTGATCCTCAACGGTGCCGACACGCCGCAGACCGTCAATATCGCCAAGGGCGACTGGCGCATCGTGGCCATCGACGGCAAGATCTCACCCCAGGCCGACCTCGGCGCAATGCAGGGGGGCAAGACCACGGTGGCTCCCTGCTCTGCCCTGATTCTGGCCCGCGTGAAGTGATGCCATCCCCCTCTCCGGGGAATATGCCTCTGGCACACCACAGAATCCATCACATCCCAAGAGAGTAAAATTCCGGCAAATCCCGGCCATTCAAGCCTACGGATTTGCCGGAATCAAAAAAAATTATTACCTTTGCAGATGTAAGGCATAAGGATGCTCTCATAGTTCAATGGATAGAATAATGGATTCCGGTTCCATCGATTGGGGTTCGACTCCCCATGAGAGTACCAAACAGTCCCTTCAATTATCTGAAAACCAGATAAAATTGAAGGGACTGTTCTTTTGTTTTACCGATGTTAGCGTGCCTCCGGATGACAGTCTTCCCCGACACACCGGTCCCCTCCCCGTCCGGGTGATGGACTGTGAAGGATCCGGGTTCCGTCTGACGCTCTATCTTATAATTACCTTACGAGATAGTCTGCCGGATTTCCATATGTATATACCCGGTGCGATCCCTGCCCATGAGCCATAATCTACCGCTTCCCTTACTGCGATGCCACTGAGGGTATATAACGTGCCTGCACCCGATGCAATGCCGCATTCCACAGTATCGACACCCGACTGACCATCCCCTTGCGGGAACAACGGCAGCGATGGAAACCAATAGTTCATGATCATCTCATAATCGCGTATCTTTTCCCCCGCCGGGGAATAGCGCCGAGTGATATATGTAGGCGTGCCGAACTCATGGTAAAGAGCCATGTATACCTCATCGGTCACAGGATGCACTCCGATCGCGCATCCGTAGAGCTTCCAGTCGGCTCCCTCTTCCTCCAGATTGATGAATACCGACTGCTCTCTTGTATCACAGTCAAACTTATAGATTACGGATCCGGTGAACCATCTGTTGGCTCCCCCCTTCCAGTATAGGCAATTCTGAACTTCCGAAGCTACAAATGCATCCGGAGTCCACGCATACCATGAGTTGGCCGGACCGTATAGACCTTCATCAATCGCAATTACCTCATAATCCAGAGTAGCGGGATCCATCCTGACTATGTAAGGGAGCGACACTCCGGTGCCCTGAACGTTCTTAGCCACAGATATCCAGAGCATCCCGTCTTTTGACTTTACGATCGACCCGATTCCTGCGCCTTCCTGCACGATATCCATCGATATCACATGCACCACTTTATCAACTTCCGGATCAACAATCAGAAGTCCGTACTGCTGATGGGCTACAAAGACCTTCCCGGCAGCCATCACCATCATTCCCGACTGCCCGTGATAAAGCGACCCGGTAGGATCGGTGTTGGGTTTATCATTATCGCCCCCGGCATTGGGATTTGCAGAGCCCTCTACCTGTCCGGTGACGGTATATGTATCCAGATTGAAGATCCATACACCGTTGCTTGTCGACACATACCCCTTATGCTCATCCACACCAAGGAAGCCCCGCCCATCGCATTGCGCGCCGGAGGGATCGATCCGACTCTGCTGATGCAGGATTTTCATGGTGCGTGCATCGGCTACGGTAATGCGTCCCCCGGTCACCGTTGCCCCGGGATCCTTCTCCTGCTTTGCAATCAGATACAGCCGGTCATGCCATATGGCTCCGTACTGGTTGGTGCAGCCAAGTTCCTTACCCGGATTCTCCGCCTGGATTATACGGTATTTCCAATAATTCCCTTCCGGATCATCCGGCATAAGGTAATTTACGGTAGAATTCTGATGACCGTACCAGTCTTCATTCACCCATATTATTCCCTGGGTATAATCAGACTCCTGAGCGGCGACTGCCGAAGCAGTCGCCGTCAGAAGTACATATACCAATGAAACTAACCTGTTCATTGAGTGCGGTTTTACTTGATTCTGATTTTGGCGGTCAGGCCATTCGAACCCTTGAGCAGATAGAAGCCCGATGCGTAATCAGGATATATCACAGTGGCGTCATCGGCAATCGCGATTGTGTCGATTTTACGTCCGTCAAACGCAAATACATCAAATGTCACTCCACCAAGATTACGGAATGCTACAAAGTCGCCGTTGCTGTATACTGTGCCGGCGGATTCCACGGACTCAATGCCGGTCTCCACATTTCCAATCTTGATGTTGATATTCTTCGATACTACCTTACCATTGGATTCTGCCATGAGCGTGAAGCTCTGTATGCCGTTGGCCAGCGGACGCACTGTAAGCTGCCGTCCGTTGAGACTGACCTCCGCCGCCGGAGAAGTCTCAGCATCATCTTCGTCGCACTCCATGACGGTGGGAAGAATCGATACGGAGATGTTGCAGTTGGAATTATCACGGTCGTCAAGACTTTCAGTCAGATCGTATACATACTCTTCGTCGCATTTGTCGATAGAGGGAATATCCACATCTTCAAAGAGGATTTCCGGATCATATTTGTCGGGCACCAACGCTATCGAGGGGAACCAGAAGTATTTGTCCATCTCGATCGTATGCTTGAGTTCTCCGGTTGTCGCATCCACAAAATGCAGACGATTGCTGATGGCGCTTACGCCGAAGGCGGGAAGCGAGCAATAGAGCCATGTGTCGGTGCGGGGATCATAGTTGGGTGTGCCATATCCCATGGCATAGATTTCATCCGCTTCGCTGCCATGCTTATAGAGCATGGTTGCGGTCGAGGGGTCGGGATTTTCATCAATATCCCAGCGCACCAGGTCGCCTGTCGAGCCATTCCAGCTGGCGGTGCTCCAGAACAGGGTGTTGGTCTTGGTCGAAGCCCTCAGATTGCCCGGACGCCATGAGCCGCTTGAGCAGCCGATCGAGCCGGCTCCGATTGAAAGCACCTCCCCGCGTTCAAGTGTGACCGGATCAATCGGCTGAAGCGTATTGGCGCATCCGATCCAGACTCTGCCGTCGAGCGACTGGGCCACGGTCTGTATCCCTTTTATCTCAAGGTAGTCCGCCAAAGTGTCGGTCTCGGTGTCGATAATAGCAAGACCATTGGCCACATATACGGCAAATACATATTTGCCGGCCTTCACCATATCACCCATCTGACCACTGCTGCTGAGTGTAAGACCTTCGATATCATTCTCGTCGATCGAGATTCCCTCGTCAGTCATATGCATTACCCTTACACCCTTGGTATGGCCAAGGTATACCTTTTCCGGAGTCACACCGACACAGGCACGCCCGTCGCCGCCGATTTCGTCAATGCTGCCGATACGCTTCAGGGTGCGTGCATCAGCCACCACCACACGTCCGCCGCTCTTCTCACGGGTATCGCCGCCATCCCAAGCCTGCTTCGACATCACGATGAGCTTATCGGCATAAATGGTGGCAAACTGCGATGTGGCACCGAATGCCATATTTTCGTTCTGATTCCCGTATACACGGTAATACAGCCTGCCATCGGCATCAATATAGTTGATGGAGCCACTCGTATGAGTAAACCATTCCTCATTGAGCCAGAACACACCATCGGCAAAGTCATCCGCAGGCTTGTTGTCAGGGTCTACCCCACGTACCCTCACGGTGTAGTCGGTGCTGATATCCGTTCCCGGCACGCTGACGGTCATCGTGGTCTCTCCGGCGCGGTGAGCCACAAGTCCCTTTATGCTCGTATAGATCGACACGATTGACTCATCGGCAAACGAAACTTCAAAGTTGGCGAAATCAGCATCCTCAGGTTCATATTTCGGTGTGATGAGCGTGCACCCCATGTTATCCATCTCGATAACCTCACCGACAGCATATTCCTGCAGAGATATGCCCGTGACGGGATTAGCCACATAGGTAGTTGCCTTAAGCGGAGTATCGCTGTATACGCGCTTTACTTCCATTTTCCCCGCACCCCAGTCCTTACGGATATTAAGGTAGGGCACTATAAGTGCATCTTCGGGTTTGATGGCAGTGAGCCGCAACTGCATCCCACCTTTGGCTGCATCCGCCACATATACGCTATAGACGGTAGAGGAGGTCTCGTTGTCCATCGCACGTACTTCGGCCGAAATCCGGCCTCCGTAAAGGTATGCGCCCTCATCACAGACATTGGCAATCATGGGCACCATACGCTGCACGCTGGTACCGACCTTGTCAATCGAGGTGTTGAGCTCCACCTCACTGATGGTCCAGATGCCTACTTCATCGGCCGGACGCAGATAGAAGGTGTAATCCTTTTCTGCCGGTACAACGGCATCCGCTGCCACATATTCCAGAGAAATACTGTCGCCGGCAGAGATACTGCTGCTGAAATCGGCTTCAGCTCCGTTGACAAACACTTTCCACTGACAGTCGGCTGAGTTGACTTTCCAGTGGTCGTAGTCCGAACTTCCGGAAGCCGATTCGAAATCACCCTCTGCCGAAGCCACACCGGCATTGAGCGGGAGCGAAGTCCCGTCTACCGTCACGGCTGCCGAATTGTCGCCGTTGGTGTCGAATCCGAAAGCGATGTAGTCGCCCCCTGTGGAGGATTGCAGGGCATAGAAACGCGGATCGGATGCAAGTGCGGAAGCCACAATGTCATGTACCGTGGCTTCACCGTCGAAGCGCACCGCCTCGGTCAGGTTGTCGAGTGCCTTGTCATCGTCCCACCAGATGGATAATCCGGCATACGAACGGCCTTCGCCCACTGCGTTTCTGAATTCCGCGGGAATTCCATCTATGGCATACGCATTTCCGCATACCAGGAATCCTGCGGATATTGCAAGCGAACTTGCAATAATGTGATTTGTCTTCATTTCAATTAGTTGTTATTGATATTATTAAACAATCTTGTCTACTTTGAGCCGGCAATACATTTGATAGTGCGTCTCCCCCTGCGCTCTATATATAGGCCTGAGGCCGGAGGCGATGCCAGACGAATGCCTGTAATCGAATAGTATTCAGCGGCTGCGTCATCGTCGGATGCCGGGATACATGCGGAGGATGTGGTGCCACCTGTATAGACGGGAGCAAGCCAATCCGGATCCTCTTCGCTGAACGATATGTATTTCCATCCATGCATATCGCCGTCCTTCAGGTAGACGCTGCTCATGCCGAGTCCGGAATATCCGAGATTGTCAAGTTCTCCTTCCTGCCCGGTCCAATAGCTCCAGTATCCGTCGTACCATCCGGCATTCCATATGCCGTAGGCATCATCGCTGATGTCCCACCAGTCGTAATCATAGGCCGGATAACCATATTCGGTGTAATCAAGCGGATGGAGGATTACGTGTGAGGTCATGGCATCCTGAATAGCCTCAGCCACGAGATCTGCGGCTTCGGCTCCGGGTGCGCCGGTCTGCCCCATGTATGTGTTGGGCTCATAGAATCCGAATGAGATTCTGGGGTCGGCGGCAGCTCCGTCAAGGTCGTAGGTCATGGCCTGCAACAGTTCCTGACCGGGAGCGCAATACCCCACGCCATCGAGGGTGTATCCCATGTCGCCCGTCATCTGTATCAGAATCCTGAGCCGTTCGGAATTGCCGGCCACTGCCTTGACAAGGTCTACGCCGTTGGGTGTGGCTCCGTCCTCCCAACGGTAGCCCCATACGATAGCCCCCGGATTTGACTGCTCCGGGGCGGTATTGAACTGCACTATCAAAGCCGCACGGTTGGGTCCGGTGCCTGTCCAGTCATTGATCTTGTCAAAGTCAATCGGATGCGCCATAGCGGTCAGCACCGACACTCCGATTACTGAAAATAGTAGACGTTTTCTCATAAATGGTCATCATTATAGATTGATAAAAATGCTTCTTTTTGGCATGCGGGATATCGTGAACCGTTGGCAGGAATACTGTCAGTACGCAGGTCAGATGCCGTATCACGGCGCGGGAATCGATGGGAGCGCTATATGCAGGTCCTGCGCGCGGCTTAATTCCGTGGATGTCTCGCCGAGCCAGCCGCAGTATTGATTTACTCCCGTATATACGCGTATGAAATCCGCTCCCGGCAGACTGACGCTTCTGCCCTCGGCATCCACTGCCCATGATATGTCGAAGGAGTTGAGATCGGCATATTCATTAGGATGATTGTCGACATATCCCCAAGGGTAACTGTACAGCACATAGTAACTTCCGTAGCCGCTTATATCTTCGCCGTTCGCAGGGAGCCGGGTCCCCGAGAATGAGATTTCATCCTCCGCAATCCATTTTGGGAAATAATCCTGCGAGTGGAAAATGTTTTTGGCAATATAACCTTCATCTCCGTTGCTGGCGGTCCAGCCGATATAATGTATGTCGCTCAGGCTGTTGTCATCGTCGGCTATGATTTCACGGTCAGGGTCCGGACGGCGATAGGTGACGGAATATGAGTGAAGTGTGGCCTGTGAGTAATATTCACTTCCGGCGAGTTCATACCATTCGTCATCGGGCAGACCGTTGCAGTTGGTGTCGTAACTGACCATGACGATTCCCGGCTCTGCCGACCCTCCTTTCCTGTCGGGTTGCAGCAACTCGTAGAAACAGTTGCCCCAGATGCGGAAATCGTATTCACCGGGCACATTGATTACCGTATGATCGAATCCGAAGGTCACATATCCTCCGTATCCTCCGAGGGAAATCATGATATCGTTGGTGCCGGATATTGATTCCTCGGCTTTCTGCAGAATTGACGCATATGTATCGCCATCCTCATAGCGGGGCATTTCATTTATGAACTGACCCGGAGCCGGACAATATTCATACACCGTGGCAATATACGGGCTGTATTCGATTTCTTCATGGAGCACATGCACATCGAATGCGAAGTCAAACGGAGTGTCAGGGTCGATGATCTTCAGCTCCACGCGGTAATCTCCCTCCTCTGCGGCGAGGAAGATGTAATCCCTATCCTGACTCACACACGCACCGTCGACATACCATTCGTAGCGCTCGCCGGTAAGTGCCGGGCGCAGGTCAAGTTTCTGCATACGCGATATGTAGTACACTTCATCTATACCGAGATTCACCATCGGTATCTCTCTATCGCAACCGCAGGGCAGTAAAGCTGCCGTCAGCAACGAGGCAATGGCTGTAATGTCGGTCTTCTTCATTTTCTGAGAAATGTGATGTGAGCCGGAATGTCGCCGGTGCGGACACTCCATTTTTTATATCCGTCGGAACTGAAACAGTATAGCGTGCCCGACGAGACATAATTCTTTGCATCGGTCACGAAGATGTCGCCCGTCTCCGGATGCACCGCGATCCCGTACGGTATCGTTATATCCTTCTCCGACCCGTCCTTGATGAAACTGTCGGATATCACGGTCTTTGTACGTACATCGATTACCCCATACGTTATTGTATTGGAGGCCGTGTAGTTATTCCATTCCGTGGCGTAGTAATACATGTAATCTCCGAAAAAGGCCATATTGGAACATGCCACCGGGATTGTATCGGTCACTACCATCTGGTTGTAGCCGGGCTTTTTCTGCATTACGTACAGGCGTGACGGACGATACTGGTAATCGCCACGCGACGTGACCCACAGTTTGTCGTAGCGGTCTTTCTTTAGTCTGTGCAGATTGATTCCCACCGGAATCTGCTGTACCTGCTTGAAATCCACCATCTGTATTACCGATACGGTATTGTCGTACTCCGGAGCACGGTAACCTCCCGAGTTGGCCACATACATATAGTCGTCCACCACTTCCATCTCTTCGGGCTGATACCCTACCGTCACCTTCCGTGTCACTGCGAGGGCAAGCGTATCGATTTCATATACCGCCCCTTTCGGGGCATTGGGATCAATGAGCACCGGCCCGACGTATGAACTTACGTAGGCCCGGCCACGGTGAAACCTCACATAGCGGCAATTGGGTATGTCAATCTGCCCGAGCCTGATTCCGGAATGGGCATCAAGCACTTCCACCTTATGCGAGCAGTTGACCACCACATACAGCTTGCTGCCATATATGCCGATATCGTTGCCCACATCGCCGAGTTCCTTGATTACATCGGGATTGCGCTCGGCATAGAAATTGCGTGAATAGAGTCCGGTATAGTAGTCGTAATAATCGAGGGTGCATTTATTGGATCCCATGTTTCCCTCGTTTACAAGATAAAAGCCCCTGATGTCGCCATCACGGTATTCATCGCCTATTATCTCGTATTCGGTAGGCACCACGAGTTCGTCCTCCCGGCAACCGGAGACTGCCCCCAGCAGCAATGTCAGAAGAGGCAGGAGAAAGTGTCGGAGTTTCATATTTCTACGGTGAGGGTGAATCTGTAGTTACGTTTCGGCATCGGATAATTAAGTATCACATCGTAATCCTGACTTAGCAGATTGTTGACTTCTATCAGTCCGCGCAGGCTCACTTTTCTGATTGTAAAGTCTTTGCTGACGGAGATATCGGAGGTATACCAGGGCTGCGTATAGTTGTATCTGATATTCTCCTGCTGATTGTACCGCTCGCCTACGTATATCCATGAATAATTGAAGCTCCATCCGCGCCATTGGGCATTGGCCACAGCGGCGCCGGAATGACGCGGGATATAAGGTATCTGGTCGCGGTAATAGTTGTCGGCCGGGTCGGTAATGTCGATGGCCCGCTGGAATGTATATTGCCCGCGCAGGGTCAGATAGAGGTCATTCCACGGATTCAGCGTAATCAGCCCGGTAAGGTCGACTCCGCGGATATCCACAAGCCCGAGATTGAGCATCGTCCAACGGAACTGCTGCCCCTTGGGATATGCCACTATCTTGTCTTTCACGCGGTTATAGTAGGCATCCGCACTGACTCTTGCAGCGGTTATGAAGGAGCCTGACGACGTATGGTCATACAGGAGTCCTACATTATATTGAGTCACCCGTTCGGGCGATAGCTGCGAGTTGCCCATGTCGGCGTAATAGAGGTCGTTGAATGTGGGCATTCTGAATGATTTCTTATAGAAGGCCCTTATTGAGAAATCGCGGTTGCTCAACGGATACCCGTTCATATACACGGCCGGTGAAAGCACATGCTTGTCACGCGGAGCCTCTTGACCCTTGATTCTGTCATGTATAAATGTGCCCAGCGCGCTTGCCTGCACCCCGAATCTGTCAAGATTCAGGGCTGTCGCTACCGAGAGGAACTGCGATATGCGGTCAGGCTTCACAAATCCGTAGACATCTGCATCAAGCGAGTTCCACAGGAAGTCGTAACTTACCGAAGCCCTCCATGATGGGGTGATTTCATATTCGTTGGCCGATGAGATGTATATCTCTTTCTGTTTGTACAGGTTGTCGATTTTTACCTGCTTGTCATCGTTGTTTACATAATGGGTGCGGTAAAACGCATATTTAAAGGTGTTAAGTGTGGAGAATCTTCCGAAGTAGCCGGTATATTGCCCCTGCATGAAGGAGTTGGTATCCCATATGCGCTCACCTCGGCGCCACACATTGTTTACGATGGCTCCCGGCACTCCGCGTTCGGAATTGTAATTGTATACTTTGGCTGTCCATGATCCGTTGGGGAGCGACCCGTAGGTGTTGAGTTCAAGGCGTGTGGCATTGATATCGCCGTTCTGGCGCACGGCTGTGGTATCATAGGCCAGTTCGCCGGCAGGATTGACACGCCGGTATCTGAATTTGTATTTGCCGCTTGAATTCACCCATTCCGCACTCAATGAAGCCGTGACACGGCGGCTGAGCCTGAGTTCGATAAGTGCGGATGGATTCAGAAGATCAAATGAGCCGGCACGCATGGTGGCTCGCGCGTGATAATACTCTCCTTCCCTGAACACAGGAGTGCGCGTGCGCATATAAATCGTTCCGGCCGAGCCGAAATCCTTTGCAGGCTGCAGTATCTCGCTTTTCTGCCCGTTATAGAGCGATATGGCCTCTATGTTGTCAAGCGAGAACTGCCCGAGGTCAATCTGCCCATTCTGTGCGTTGCCAAGTTCCACACCGTCGTATACCACTCCGGTATGATTCGTACCCATGGATCGTATGTTGACGGTCTTGATACCGCCCACCCCACCGTAATCCTTTACCTGCACGCCTGAGAAGTAGCGCAATGCATCTGCCACACTGTTGCTGTTCAGACGATGCAGTTCATCGCCCGACAGCGTCTGAGCCGGAATGATGTCGTCGTTCGGCCTGCGGGCCGTCACCACTACTTCGTCAAGCTGCCGCAATATGGAATCGGTCCGTTGCTCAGCCATGCCGTCAATAGTGTTGTATACGATGACAGTAAGCATCACCGTAAAGCGAAGGGGAAATGTCAGGCTCCGGAAGAATCCGGAAGGCCGGAAAAGTTTCATCTGTAAGGTCAGTAAGGTTAGGACTCAGAAAAATAATATCCCGTCTGCGTACTAACAGAATGTACACAGACGGGAAAATATGCCTGACCCCCGAAGGAGTGTCAACTGACCTTGAAACCCAAGTGCGAGGCAACGGCGCTAACCTCCGCTACCCGACTTAATGGGGAACTCAATGAACTGCCCATAATCCCGTAGGCACAATCTTGTTTACGGCAAAGGCAGGTCTTCTGACTTATCCCGGTCGGTTACGCCTTCTCAATGCCATTACGGCATCAATGACTTAATGTAACTGACTTTGACATGGGATTCACAGCAGCGGGTACTGTCCCGGATTTTCACCGGATTCCCTTTTAAATCTCCTGAATCGCAAGCTATGGTTTATGATAGCCATTGATTCGTTTCCCTCTCTTGAGAATAAGGAGATACCATTGCGGTTGCAAATTTAGGAAAAATATATTTTTAAATTGCTATTTGGGATGTTAAAAACACGGAATAAAAATAAAAATAAGGTAGTGCAAGCTCTGTCTGCACCTTTATCCGCAATCCTCATCACCCGTTAGACCGCTTCCAACAAAAAATGTAAACGCAGGTGTAGCCTCTCGCTATCCGGCACCTCTGCCGGAGTGTCAGATACCCAGCAGATTGCGCACTACAAACCAGATGGCAAACAGCACTACGTAGCTGACGGCCAGTTCCGGGCCGAGCACCACGCGGTGCAGCCGCCGCCGGCGGCGCAATGCCGGAATCCAGCTTACTGTCGCCACTGCCAGAAGGTACGGCAGAGAGAGGAGCAGGAAATAGTTGTAGCGTATGGCCTCGGCGAAATGCCCGTGTAATGCGGCGTGCAGCGCACGCGTGATGCCGCACCCGGGGCATTGCCACCCTGTGAGCGAGTGCACCACGCATTTGGGCATCCATACCGCCTCTACGGGATTCACCTTCCACAGCACTATGATAACGGCTATCAGCACTATGGTGCCAGCCACCAGAGCGGCACCGCGTATTGCAGCGTTGTGTCTGCCGCGACCCCATATCTCACGCCCTGTCATCAATATCCATCATAATCCGGAAGATATCCGACACCGCTGCCAAACACCTCAGATAATATAAGACATAAATAGAGGATTCCTCCCACGAAGCCCACTACAGCCGCCACTATGCTCCATGTGCGGGCAGCCTTACTCGCATCCCACGCTTCTGCCGTATGCCCTGCGGTCCATAACGAAGTTACCTGCGAGGCCTTGATTATGGCTACTATGCCGAACGGCAGACAGCACAGCACTGTGGTAAGCACGGCCCATACCATATATGTCGGGGGCATACCCTGCCCATAGGGCTGTCCGTATCCCTGTTGCGGCTGTCCGTATCCCTGTTGCGGCTGTCCGTATCCCGGCTGAGACTGACCGTATCCCTGTTGCGGCGGACCGTATCCCTGTTGCGGCGGACCGTATCCCTGTTGCGGCTGACCGTATCCCTGCTGAGGCTGGCCATAACCCTGCT
>CAMWRH010000048.1 GCA_947176605.1 uncultured Porphyromonadaceae bacterium | reverse complement strand
CACCATCGAAGACACCCTCACACTCCTCTCACGCGACCCCGACGCCGACCCCGCTGACCCCGATGCCGACTGAGCCGCCGATAGAACCATGCAAAGCCCCCGGAAAAACCTAACCCGAACCAAACCCGAACCAAAAGCAAACCACCCCCGAACCAAAAGTGCACTATGGTTACCCATAGGTTACATTCGGTTTCCACCCCCTGGAAAACATCATCACAACAACACCACATAAACCACTCAGACTTAAACCAACAGAAGACTTACATGCCCTAATGAAATCATTACCCGAAAAACACACTCATCTCAAAATAAGCGATTTACACCAAACTCAAAAACCTAACCCGAACCAAACCCGAACCAAAAGCAAACCACCCCCGAACCTAATGTAAATGTATATGTATATGTATATGTAGATATAGTCGTCTTAACAATAAAATTAAAAATTTTATCATTAAGACGACGTCGACGACTCGCGCGCATACGCGCACACGTGCGCAAGGCGCACTCCGACAACAACGCCGACGACTAAAAAATTTTTTTAAAGAAAGAAATTATACAGACACACCAAAAAAAACGGTCCCGCCCGAAAGCAGAACCGAATACTCCATCCGACAGCCCCAAAGCAGGGCAGGGGAGGGCGCTGAACACCTCAGCAATTCACACCCCTCATCCTTTCATAGACCGCCGACATCCCCTTATCCACAATATCAATCCTGAACAGCAGCACCGACCTCTTCGGCATATCCGCCGGGATAAACCCCCTCAACGCCGAAATCACATCCTCCACCGTCCCGAAACCTATATCACACACACTCCCCAGCTCCTCGCCACGGAAAAACACCCTTCCCCTCACCAGATGCTTCCTCGAAAAACGGAACAGCCCATCATCCTCCGCTGCTCCCTCATGACGCCGTCCCTTCCCCGTCGAAAAGAAAATAAAATCCACCACCTTCTCATTCAGCTCCCACGCCGGAGTAAAATCAATCTTCAGATACCCACGCGTCACCCCATGCCCCTGACTATGGTTCATGGCAAATCCCACATCCGCAATCGATGCCCCACAATCATTCTGCGCCACCGTCCCCCACGTATGGCGGAACGTATAAACACAATACCAATCCTCCTTCCGCATCCCCAAACTCCGGCATATCTGCCGTATTCCCGCATTCACACCACTCCCGAAACTGTCCGAACTACTGAACCGCTTATGGAACGACAACAGGAAATCATCATCATCCCCCGTCGCATACTTCTCCAGCAGCGGCATCAGAATCCCCGGCACCCTCATCTCGATATACGCCCCATCCGCCCTTGCCCCTGTCGTCTTCGCTCTCCGGTAACACAGCACACTTCCACGCAGATTCCCCTTCTTCAGATTATACAGATCCACCGTATTAATCCCGGCCAGACACATCACCATCATCGCCACATCATGACCCACCTCACTCAGAGGCGCAGCCATCTTCGACTCCGGCAGAGGCGCAGCAAAAAACGCCCGCACCTCCTCCGGAGCCACGGCAAGCTTCTCCGGAGTCTCCGCCTTCGGAATCCTCACCCTCATCCACGGATTCACCTTTATCCGCATCAGCCCCCTGTCATAATCATTATACTCCAGCAGAGCCGCCTTAAACACCTGCCTGAGACACACAGGATACATCTCCTTGGCTCTTCTCGTTCCACTCAAGGATTTCATCCACCTCTCGATTTCAGATGTCGACAGAGCCTTAAAAACCACATTCGTCGTCCCCATATACCGTTCAAGATGATTCAGCGCAAACTCATAATTCCGGGCATTGCGCACCTGCCCGCGGTCAATCATCTCCCTGATATACCGACGTGCGAACTCCGAGAACGAAAGATCCTCCTCCCCCGTACGCAGAAACGTCATCACCTGCGGCAGCGTCCACGCCGAGACATCCAGCCTGTTCAGCCTCTCCAGATGCCTCACCACCTCATTCATCAGCTCCTTCACCACAAACGGATCGCACACCTCCCGCGTCTTCTCATTCAGACCTTGCCCCCACACCACCTTGTCAGTTTTCAGATACCCCACCTTCCCACGGTGCGTAACCCTGATATAGACTGGCCAAGTTCCGTCCTTGCGCTGCTTCTGCACGCAGATTTTAAAAGTAACCATATTTATCTGATTGAAAAAAAGGAAAATAAAACTCTAAAAACCATTCTAAACACGCTCTAAAAGCGCGGTCAGAAAACTCTAAACTATTTCTAAAAAATACAGTCGGGAACGTCAGGGAAAGCGGCGCGGATCAGACCAAAAAAAGAGGTGGCAAACCCTTTTTAATCAAGGATTTGCCACCTAATTTGCTGAGGCCTATGGAAATAGGCGTTACTCCTCGATTGCAGCCTGCGCAGCAGCTACGCGGGCGATGGGCACGCGGAAGGGTGAGCAGCTGACGTAGTTCATGCCGAGTTTGGCGCAGAACTTCACGCTGCTGGGCTCGCCGCCATGTTCGCCGCAGATGCCGAGCTTGATGTCGGCGCGGGTGGAGCGTCCTTTCTCTACACCCATCTTGACGAGCTGGCCTACACCTTCCTGGTCGAGCACCTCGAAGGGATCAACCTTGATGATGCCGTGGTCTTTGTAGAATTTGAGGAATTTCGGTGCGTCGTCGCGAGAGAAGCCGAAAGTCATCTGTGTGAGGTCGTTGGTACCGAAAGAGAAGAACTCGGCTACCTCGGCGATCTTGTCGGCTGTGAGGGCGGCGCGGGGCACCTCGATCATTGTGCCTACCTTGTAGGGGATTGTGTCGCCTTTCTCCTGGAACACCTTGTTGGCAGTCTCGTTGATCACGGCAGCCTGGTTCTGGAGCTCCTTGAGCGAGCCTACCAGCGGCACCATGATTTCGGGATATACCTTTCTGCCTTCGGCCTTGCATTCGAGGGCTGCCTCGATGATGGCGCGGGTCTGCATTTCGGTGATTTCGGGGTAGGTGATGCCAAGACGGCAGCCACGGTGACCGAGCATGGGGTTGAACTCTTCAAGAGAGTCAACTTTTGCCTTCACCTGCTCGAGAGTGAGACCCATTTCCTGGGCGAGCTCCTTCTGAGTGGCAGTCTGGTGGGGTACGAACTCGTGCAACGGGGGATCGAGCAGACGGATTGTCACGCCGAAGCCGTCCATAGCCTCGAAGATACCCTTGAAGTCGCCGCGCTGCATGGGGAGAAGCTTGGCGAGTGCCAGACGGCGTCCTTCCTCATCGGAAGCGAGGATCATCTCGCGCACGGCCTTGATGCGGTCGCCTTCGAAGAACATGTGCTCCGTGCGGCAGAGACCGATGCCCTGAGCGCCGAACTGGCGAGCCTGCTTGGCGTCGCGCGGAGTGTCGGCGTTGGTGCGTACGAGGGTCTTGGTGTATTTTGCAGCCAGATTCATGATTGCTGCGAAGTCGCCGCCGATTTCAGGTTCGGTGGTGGGCACCTGGCCGTCGTATACGTCGCCTGTCGAGCCGTTGAGCGAGATCCAGTCGCCTTCGCGGTATACCTTGTCGCCCATCTTTACGGTCTTTTCCTTATAGTCGACCTGGATTTCGCCGGCGCCGGATACGCAGCATTTGCCCATGCCGCGGGCCACAACGGCTGCGTGCGAAGTCATGCCGCCGCGCATTGTGAGGATGCCCTGTGCCACGGCCATGCCGCGGAGGTCTTCGGGAGAAGTCTCGATACGCACGAGCACCACTTTCTTTTTCTTCTCAGCCCATTCCTCGGCCTCGTCGGCAGAGAATACGATCTGACCGGAAGCTGCACCGGGAGATGCGGGGAGACCTTTGGCTACGACTTTGGCGCGCTTCAGGCCGTCCTTGTCGAATACGGGGTGGAGGAGCTCGTCGAGCTTCTGGGGCTCCATGCGGAGCAGGGCGGTCTTTTCGTCGATCATGCCGTCGCGCAGCAGATCCATGGCGATGTGCACCATGGCTTCGCCGGTGCGTTTGCCGTTACGGGTCTGGAGCATCCAGAGCTTGCCGTCCTGGATAGTGAACTCCATGTCCTGCATGTCCTTGTAGTAGTCTTCCAGACGGTGTGCGATGGCGATGAGCTCGGCTGCCAGAGTGGGCATTGTTTCCTCGAGCGAGGGGTATTTTTCGGCGCGTTCCTGCTCGGAGATACCCTGCAGGGCAGCCCAGCGGCGTGAGCCTTCGATTGTGATCTGCTGGGGAGTGCGGATACCGGCTACCACGTCCTCACCCTGAGCGTTGATGAGGTATTCGCCGTTGAAGATGTTCTCGCCGGTAGCGGCGTCACGGCTGAATGCCACGCCGGTAGCGGAGTTGTCGCCCATGTTGCCGTATACCATAGCCTGAACGTTGACTGCAGTGCCCCATTCTTCGGGGATCTGGTTCATGCGGCGGTAGAGGATGGCGCGTTCATTCATCCAGCTGTCGAATACGGCGCAGATGCCGCCCCAGAGCTGTTCCCATGCTGATTCGGGGAAGTCCTTGCCGGTGTATTCCTTTACGGCAGCCTTGAAGCGCTTTACGAGTTCCTGGAGGTCTTCGACTTCAAGTTCGTTGTCAAACTTGACGCCTTTCTCTTCCTTCACCTCGTCCATGATTTTCTCGAAGGGGTCGATATCGGTTTTGGAAGCGGGCTTCATGCCGAGCACAACGTCGCCGTACATCTGTACGAAACGGCGGTAGCTGTCCCACGCGAAGCGGGGGTTGCCGCTTTTTTCGGCCATTGTGGCTACAGTGGCGTCGTTCATGCCGAGGTTGAGCACGGTGTCCATCATGCCGGGCATGGATGCGCGTGCACCGGAGCGCACTGATACGAGCAGCGGGTTGGAGGGGTCGTCGAACTTATTGCCTGTGAGTTTCTCCACGTGGGCGATAGCCTTCTCCACGTCGCTCTTGATATCCTCCACCACTTTGTCGCGGCCATACTGTGTGTATTCGTTGCAGACTTCAGTAGTGATGGTGAATCCCGGGGGTACGGGCATACCAAGGAGGTTCATCTCGGCGAGGTTAGCACCTTTGCCACCGAGGATGTTGCGCATCGAGGCGTTACCTTCGGCTTTTCCGTCGCCGAATGTATAGATCTTCTGTGCCATTAAGCTTGGTTATGTTTTGTGTTTATAAATATATTGTTCGGCAGTAAATTGGGATTGCCGGCCAGATTTGCAGGCCGGATATCCGGGTTATGAACTGATATGCCGTGGGATGCCTTTCCGCGTTGCGCGGAAAAGGGTCAGACCCAAGCAACTGCAAAGTTAATGAATTATTGTGAAATATGCGATATCCTGGTCTATAAAATGCATGTGTGTGGCTTCTGCAGGAGTGTCGGTCGGTAAGAAAGGCGTGCGTTTGCCGTCCGGATCGTGGCTGTGGGTATTATTGCCGTTACGTCCGGACTGTTCTGACGAAGCAGTCCGGACGTAACGGGCATCGGTAGCCTAACGTATTCGCAGCCAGTAGCCGAGGGTGAATTCGAGGGCCATGGAGTTGGAGGCGTTGAAGTTGTCCTTTCGGGTGGAGCCGAAGAGGTTGCCAAGTCCATAGTAGAAGCGGCATTCTACGGTCATCGAGTGGCGTGGAGTAATGCTGTATTCTCCACCTACTCCGGCGCATATGCCGTAATCGATGCGCTGTTTTATCGGCTCATCATACTGGGTGAGGGAGTGCCACTTCGGGAAGTCGGGGAGTGCGGCAGTGTCGTGGGTATCGAAATTGCACTTCACCGAGTCGCCGATGCGCAGTCCTATCAGCGGGCCGATGTTGGCATAGAACTTTGCGCGGCGTCCGAAATAGATGTGGGCCAGCACCGGAATCTCAAGATAGCTCAGAGTGCGCTCGTAGAGATAGGGGGCGTCTTCAAATGATTCTTTCCATCCGCGTTGTATCCATTCAAGCTCGGCGATGATGCCGAAGTGGTCTTCTTCGACGTATCGGAATGCGACACCTGCCAGAGCGCCGGGCTTGAAAGTCTGGTCGACTGATGGATTGAAGAAATTCCGGGATATGTCCATGCCGGCCTTTGCGCCGACCGAGAGTTGGGCGGCGTAGTGAGTCTGAGCGGCGGCCTGCGGCGCACAGAGTGAGAGCGCCGATGCTGCCACAGGAGCTGCGATGATGGAGAGTCTGCGTGTCATTCGTCGGAAGAAGAGTCAAGTACGGTTTTCTTGATAGAGCCGAACGGCTGGAATTCCACCAGATACACATCGGGATTCACCAGGCCTCCCCAGTTGTTGACCCTGTCGAGACTGATGGGTGTCTGCAGGGTGGGATAATTGGAGAAAGAAGCGTTGAAGTCGCCGTGTGTAGAGGAGATGTTGGGCAGGAAGTAGGAGAGTATGTCATAGGCCGTGGCTGAATACACGGGATAAGACTTCATGGGAGTATGGCCGAAGAGGGTGCGGTAGCCGTCGATAAAGCGGCGTGAGGCGGAATCATCGGCATCGAAATAGAAGCGGGAGGGGAGGATGACGCGGTTGTCGTCGAACGTATGGCGCATTCCTTCCACCATAGTGATCCAGCTGGGGCGCCCTATTACCCGGATATCGGCCAGCGGATAGCGTTCGCGCAGTGCGGCGGTCTTGTCGAGGATTGCCTTTACGTCTTCCTTTCCGGAGGGGGTGGCATAGATGAGGTATCGTCCCTGCTCGTCGGAGAGTGTCAGGTCGGCGAGCTCCTCGGCGGGGAGTTCCTGAGGCATAGCATCCGTATCGGCCACTTTGGCCCGCAGTATGGCCTCGCCCATTGTGTCGTTGCCATCCATTTTTCCGGCGATAAGGAGTTCGTAGCCGGTAAATGTGGATGTGATGTAGGATGCCACTTCATCGTTGAAGTAGGAGGTAGGGGCGAGGTATTGGATTACTGCGGGATTGTTGAGATACGCTTCGCTTTTGACGTCGAATGCATTGATGAGATGCCGCGAATTATCCTTGACGTAATCCGTAAGATAGGGGGGGAGATCCCTATCGGTGGTGGTGACCACGATTGTGGGTGCGAATCCTTCGAGTGCACCGATAACTTCCGACTGAGGTTTGGAGCCATCTATGATGGTAAGCCGTGTGGGGAAATCGGCTCCCTTGAACTGATTGACGGCCATCACGGCTCCGCGGGCGAATTCCATATCGCGGTTGGAGTCGGGGTCGGCCAGCACGATGGCCACACTGATTGCGTTGGGGCTGATGTTGCCGTCGGCATCGTAGATGCGGCTGTCGAGGGAGTGGACTTCGTTGTAGAGTTCGCGGCGCCCCTCCTCGGTGGTCTCGCGGGGATCCTGGGTGACTACCATGCGTTCCACTTCGACAGTCTCCATATCGGGGATCACAATCGTGTCGCCCCTCTTTAGTTTCGCCTTGTCGGGGTTGGCTTTCTTAAGGAGGTCGACATCGATCCCCTTGGCCTGGGCCACGGATGCCCATGTATCGCCTCTGCGTACTTTATAGCTTACGAGGCCTGTGACCTGATTTTCGGTCACCATAGTGGGTGTGGCGGCTTCGTTGCGAGAGCCGGTGCGGATTCTGATTGTTTCTCCCGGATCGGGGTTGGAGTATGATATTCCGGGATTCATCTTGTAGAGGTCCTCGACGGTAGTCTCATAGGCCTGAGAGATGCCATAGAGGCTTTCGCCGGGCTGCACCGTGTGGTATAGCACTCCGTCGCGCACCACATCGGCCTGCGCGTCGGCGGCGTCCGGAGCCTGTTTCGTGTCGGCCTCCTCAGAGTCGGTGGCGATATACAGAATCGGGGTGTCCGCATAGTCGTCATCGGCTTCGGAGGGATAGGATTCTTCGGCGTCGGGGACGGAGGCGGAGGGTGAGGCCTCATCGTGGGCCGAGAAGGCTGCCAGTGTATCCGAAGTATCGGCGGCGAGCACCTCCGATGCCGAAGATTTGCGGGAGCCCTTGGAGGTCTTGGGAGCTTTGGGCACCGGATAATATACGAGCGCCCCTTTGTCGAGCGGAGTCTCCAGTTCGCGGTTGGTCTTAACGAGCAGCTCGGGATCCCAGCCGAACTTGTTGGCGATCCCGAACAGAGATTCCCCCTTGTCGGCCACATAGGTATAGAAAGTCTTCCCCATGATGGTGACAGTAGGGAGGTCGGTGGCGGCCGAGGCCGTCAGAGAGGCTGAAAGGGCAAAAGCTGCCACATATACGGGTCGTAGCATATCGGTGTCTCTTAAATTATCTCGGAGAGGATTCGGTAGAAAATATAATAGAGTAGCGAGGCGGGCACTACCATAAGCAGCGAGTCGATACGGTCGAGGATTCCGCCATGTCCGGGGATCAGGTTGCCTGAATCCTTGATATGGAGGTTGCGCTTGATTACGGATTCGAAGAGGTCGCCGAAGGTTGAGGCCAGGGAGGTGACGAGTCCGGCGATACCCCAGAAAAGTATGGGGCAGCGCACATTGACTGCTGCCATCGGCGAGTCGGTGGCACCGATGAGCACACCGGCGGCCACTGCGCAGACCAGACCTCCCCAGAATCCTTCCCATGACTTCTTGGGCGATACGCGCTCAAAGAGCTTGTGGCGTCCGAAGATGCTGCCGAAGAGGTAGGCTCCGGTATCGTTGACCCATATCATCACGAATAGCGAGAGTATCGGCAGGGAGGAGCCCTCTGTAGTGTTCAGGAAGATGGCCATGGCCACCATCATGGCCATCGGCAGGGCTATGTAGAGCTGAGAGGCCATGTCGACGGCATATTCCTTTTCGGGCGACTGGCGGCGGGAGAATACCGTGATGATCATGCGTCCGATCAGCCACAGGATCCATGCAAGGGCAAAAGGTACAGGCACATATGGCGAGGGAATCGGGGCGAAGATAAGGGCCAGTGCACCGGCCACATCATATGCGCCCAGCGCACCTGCGGCGGCACCGGCAAACCGCATCCTGCGGAATTCCGATACGCCCAGGGCTCCGAGCAGCCCGGCGAGCAGGGTGACTCCGAGGTCGCCCCACATGCATGCAAGAATAATCAGTATGACATAGACGGCGCCCGATGCGGCACGCACGGCTGTCTTCTTAGCGTCAAGCATCTATAGTTGGGAATTTATGGTTCTGACCTGCAAAATTACGAAAAAAACCGCAAAAGAACGAATCTTCTGCGGTTTTTATACGAGAGTCAATCCAATCTTTCACCCCTCGGGGTGTGTGGCGGGGTGATTGGGCCTCGTCGCACGTGAGGGGATGCTTCGTGGCGTGAGATCATTCCTCGAGATCCTTCGGGATGGCCGCCAGTTCGAGCTTGTGGCTTTCGATAAAGGCGATGATGTCGGCCTTCTCGGGGATATCGTCGACGTCGACCTTGATGCGCTGCAGGGCATTGAATACGGAAGTATTCGTGGTGTAGACGTGGCGGTAGGCGCTTGCGATCTCATCGATGGTGTCCTCGCTTTTGCCACATCTGCGCAGTACGAACGAGTTGATACCCTTGTACTCGATAGGATTGTGGGCCATGATAGTGAACGGGGGCACATGATTGTTGACGCGGCATCCCCCCTTTATGAGGCAGTAGGCACCTACGTCGCATCCTTCATGCACGAGTGCATTTGACGACAGGATGGTATAATCGCCTATGTTCACGTCGCCGGCGATCTTGACGGCATTGCCGAGCACGCAGTAGTCGCCGATATGGGAATCGTGGCCGATATGGGTCTGGGCCATCACGAAGGAGTTGCTTCCGATGCGGGTGGCTCCGCCGGGATTGATCGAGCGGTTGATGATTACGTGTTCGCGGATGGTGTTGTTGTGGCCGATCTCCACGTAGCTGTCATCGCCCTGCCATCTGAAGTCCTGTGGTGTGGCAGCGATTATCGCACCTTCGAAAATCTGGTTGTTGTTGCCGATACGCGCACCGGAGCGGATCACCGCATTGGGGCGGATATGGCAGTTGTCGCCGATCACGACGTTGCCTTCGATATACACGAACGGATCGATGACCACATTGTCGCCGATTCTTGCATCGGGATCGACATAGGCGAGTTTGCTGATTTTATTCATAGATGCAAATTTTTAGGTCGGCCGTCGTCCCGGGTCGGTATTTGATAATGCCGTCCCGGGGCGACGGCGTCAGGTTAACAGTCGGGGGGGTAAAGGTGTGTTATCTGCCGCCACCTACGGCCTGGTAAAGCTCGATGAGGGCAGACACCTTATTGTGCCAGCATTCCAGACTCTGGAGCTGGGCCTGAAGCAGAGCCGAGCGGGCAGTGAGCACTTCGAGATAAGTGGTGGACTGGCCGAAGGTAAGGAGCTCCTGGGTGTAGTCCACAGATTTCTCAAGAGCATCGATCTGCTTGTCGACCTGCAGGCGCTTCTCGTGATTCTTCGTGTACTTCACCATGGCGTCGCTTACTTCGGCCGAGGCATTGAGCACCGCGTATTCAAAGTTGTTGAGGGCAATCTGCTGCGATGCCTTGGCAGCTTCGAGGGTGGCGATGTTCTGTCCGCGGGAGAAGATGGGAGCCGTAAGCTGTCCGGCGAGCTGTATGAACCATTTTCCGGGATTAGTGATTATGCTTCCCAGAAGATTGGTAAATCCGCCGTTGGCCGAGATATTGATGCTGGGGTAGAAAGCGGCGCGTGCGGAATTGGTAGTGTAATATGCCGCTGCGAGCCCTCTTTCGGCAGCCGCCACGTCGGGACGTACGGCCAGATAGCTTACCGGGAGACCGGTGATGAGTTGTTCGGGGATAGAGAAATTGAGGTCGGAAGTGACCTGCCATTCCTGCGGATAAGTGTTGAGCAGGAGCGACAGGGTGTTCTGGGTGGTGCGGATAGACTGTTCGATGTCGGGGATTGAGGCCATTACGCTATAGTAGTTGGCCTCACTCTGCACGACCGCAGCCTCGTTGACCATGCCGGCAGTCTTCATATCCTTCATCGACTGCACCTGGTCGGCCCAGATCTGCGAAGTGCGCTGAGTGAGTCCGAGCTGCTGGTTGAGCAATACGAGCGCATAATATGTCGAAGCCACACCGCAGATGATCTGCGACTGGGCAGCCTGACGGTAATCCTCGGCCTGCTCCACTGAAACTTCAGCCCCGCGCTTCTTATTCAGGATTTTACCGAATGCATCGATTTCCCAGTTAAGGGCGAGAGGGATGGTATAGCTCCAGTTCATATGGCTGCCGCCATAAGATGAGGTTCCGCCGTTGGGTCCCAGCGACAGGGATGGGAAGTAGCTCAGACGGGCCCCTTTGAGCTGAGCGCGTGCGATATCGACGTTGAGGCGGGCATTCTCAAGGTCAGTGTTGTTGTCGAGAGCAGTCTGTATGAGCGACTGCAGCTGCGGGTCGGTGAATACCTCGCGCCAGCTGAGGAAGGGGAGGGCAGTCGAGTCGGGAGCGGTCTCGGCGGCCTTGCGGTAGTCGTCGACAATCGCCTCATTCTCCGGCAGCGAATACTTCTGGTAGAGATGGCAGCTCGAAAGGGAGGAAGCCACAGCGACCAGAGCCAGAGACTGTATTATGATATTGGCTTTCATTAGTCAGAGATATCTGAGTGGTGAGTGCCCCCGTGGCCATACGGCATGTATGGCCGCGGGGGAGATGATTATTTCTTGATTGCGTACTGTTCGATTTCCGAAGAGAGTTCCTCCACGTCCTTGTCTTTCCACTTGACGGGAGAAATCTTCTCCTGAATGAGCTGGAACGTGACGAAGAGCGCCGGGACAATGATGACCTGCAGGATCATGCCGATAAGCATGCCGCCTACGGCACCGGTGCCGAGCGCCTGGTTGCCGTTCTTGCCGGCTCCGTGTGCAAACATCAGCGGGAGCAGACCGATGATCATGGCCAGCGAGGTCATGAGGATCGGGCGCAGACGTGCCACGGCACCCTGAATGGCGGCATTGACCACACTCATGCCCGTCTTGCGACGGTCGAGGGCGAACTCCACGATAAGGATGGCGTTCTTTGCCAGAAGACCGATAAGCATGATGAGCGCAATCTGGAGATAGATGTTGTTGGAGATATCGCGCAGGTCGGCGAAGATGAATGTGCCCATCAGGCCGAAGGGCACTGAGAAGATAACCGCCCACGGGAGCACATAACTTTCATACTGGGCCGAAAGCACGAGATATACGAACAGGAGCACGAGAGCAAACACATAGCCCATCGAAGTGCCGCCTGTGGCCTCCTCACGCGTCATGCCGGAATATTCGAAGGTATAGCCGGCCGGGAGAGTGGCCTGGGCCACACGGTTGATGGCCTCGATGGCCTGACCCGAAGATACGCCGGGAGCCGGTGAGCCGGTGACGGAGATTGACGTAAACATGTTGAAACGGTTGATAAGGTCAGGACCGTAGACACGTTTGAGCGACACGAAGTTGTCGATCGGAGCCATCTCATCGCCGTTGCGCACCTTGATCTGCTTCAGAGTCTCGGGCGATACGCGGGCTTCGGGAGAAGCCTGCATCATGACGCGGTAGAGCTTACCGTAGGAGTTGAAGTTGGAGATATACATACCGCCGTAGTAACCCTGCAGAGCCGTCAGAATCGCATTCTGGGTCAGACCTGCCTGTTTCACCTTGGCCACGTCGATTTCCACCATATACTGCGGGAAGGTGGGGTTGAACGTAGAGTATGCCATCTGGATTTCGGGCTGTGCGTTGAGCTGGCCGATGAAGTTCTGGTATACCTTGAAGAAGTTTTCAAGAGATCCGCCGGTCTTGTCCTGCAGCTTGATTTCGAAACCGTTGGTCATCGAATAACCCGAGATCATCGGGGGCTGGAAGAACATGATTGTGGCCCCCTTGATTTTCTGACACTGGCCGAGCAGATTGGCCACCACGGCATCCGCCTGGTCCTGCGGCTCGGTACGCTCGTCCCATGGCTTAAGCTTGATGATGAACGAACCGTAGGTATTACCACGGCCGCCGATGAAGCTGAAGCCCATGATCTGAGTGCGCGACTTGACGGCGGGAATCGTGCCGATGATGGAGTCGACCTGATTGAGGATTGCCTGCGTGCGCTCCTGCGAGGCAGCCGGCGGGAGGGTGACGGCACCCATTATCGTACCGGTGTCCTCATTGGGCACAAGGCCGGTCGGAGTGCGTCCCATAAGCCATACGAGCACCGCGATCGAAGCTACCACGATACCGAAGCTGGTGATCTTGTGGGCCACGAAGAACTTCACGATGCGGCGGTAGACCGACAGCAGCTTATCAAACACATTGTTGAACGCATCGATAAAGTCGCGCGTGAAGATGCCGATAAGGGCAAGTACGGCCACCACGCAGGCTATCACGCTCAGAGTGACATTCTCAAACGTATACCATCCGAGCACGAGGAACGTGATGGCGGCCACGAGCAGGAGCGACGTCACGAGCGGGGGAAATTTCAGGCGGAAGCGGCGTTTGTAAGTCTCGGCCACAACTTCTCCGGCAGCCGAATAGGCTTCCTTCATGCGGGTGGAGAGGGGAGCGGTCTCCCCGTCTTCATTCTTGTGGGGCTTGAGGAAGAGGGCGCAGAGGGCGGGCGAGAGGGTAAGCGCGTTGACAGCCGACAGACCGATGGCCATAGCCATCGTCAGACCGAACTGACGGTAGAATATACCCGAAGTGCCGCCGAGGAACGATACCGGGATAAACACGAGCATCATCACCAGCGTGATCGAGATAAGCGCGCCTGCTATCTCGCGCATCGCGTCGATAGAGGCTTTGCGGGCCGACTTGTAGCCTTGGTCGAGTTTGGCGTGCACCGCCTCCACGACCACAATCGCGTCATCGACCACAATCGCGATTGCCAGCACGAGGGCTGCAAGAGTCAGAAGGTTGAGGGTAAATCCGAAGATGTAGAGCAGGAAGAACGTACCGATAAGCGCCACCGGAATCGAGATGATCGGGATAAGCGTGGAGCGGAAATCCTGCAGGAACACGAATACCACGATAAACACGAGCACAAACGCCTCGATAAGAGTCTTCACCACCTCATGGATAGAGGCGAAGAGGAAGTCGTTGGCGCTCATCTGGGTCTCGATTACCAGACCCTTCGGGAGATCCTTGCGCGAGTCTTCGAGCAGCTTTTCGATAGATTCGATTACCGAAGTGGCATTGGATCCGGCACTCTGGTATACCACGAAAGCGGAGCCGAGATGGCCGCTGATCTTCGAACCCATCGTGTAGGTAAGACGTCCGAGCTCAATCTTCGCCACATCCTTGAGGCGAAGGATCTCGCCATCGGATCCGGCGCGTACGATGATGTCTTCAAATTCCTTGGCATCCGTCAGGCGCCCCTTATACTTCATGATGTACTGGAACGACTGATTGCCCTGCTCGCCGAACTGACCGGGAGCGGCCTCCAGGTTCTGCTCGGCCAGGGCAGCCGTGATGTCGGAGGGCATCAGCTTGTACTGGGCCATGACATCGGGCTTGAGCCATATGCGCATCGAGTAGTCGGCACCGAATGCAGTGGCGTCGCCCACACCTGCCACACGCTTTACGAGCGGAATGATGTTGATCGACACATAGTTCTCGATAAACTGCTGGGTATAGTTGTCTTCCGGAGCGTATACACCGCACACCATAAGCATCGAAGTCTGCTTCTTCTGTGTGAGCACACCTACCTGGGTTACCTCGGCGGGAAGATAGGCCTGTGCCTTAGCCACACGGTTCTGCACGTCGACGGCAGCCATGTCGGGGTCCATCCCCTGCTTGAAGTATACCTGGATTTCGGCCTGGCCGTCGTTGGTGGCTGTAGAGACCATGTAATCCATGTTCTCGGCACCGTTGATCTGCTCCTCAAGAGGGGCTATGACCGAGTTCATCACCGACTCGGCGCTGGCACCGGTATAGGTGGTGGTCACCTGAATGGTCGGCGGCGCGATCGAGGGGTACTGCTCGATCGGAATTGTGGCCAGTCCGAGCAGACCGAAAATCACGATAAAGATCGAGATTACGGTCGAGAGCACCGGCCTATTGATAAAATTATCAAGTTTCATACAATCATTGATGTAACCCCGTCGGCGCCTGCAGGGAGGGGAGAGCGCGGCGGCGGGCGGGGCCAGTTAGAATCAGATTAAGGATATTATTTGGCCGCAGTGGCAGGGGCTGCGGACTTGGGCTTGATCATCATGCCGTCCTGCACGCTGATGCCGACACCTTCAATTACGATCTGGTCGCCGGGCTTAAGGCCGGAAGTCACGATGAAGTTCTTGCCATCGTTGAGCTCCGACACCTGGATGGGAGTGGAATGCACCTTGGCGCTGTCGCCCAGAACGTAGCAGAAACGCATGTCCTGGATTTCATAGGTAGCAGCCTGCGGGATCTGAATCGCACCGTTGGAAGTGGTGGGGAGCAGGATATTGCCGGTGTTGCCGCTGCGCAGCATGCCGTCGGGGTTGGGGAACTGTGCCTTCACCTGGGCGCTGCCTGTAGAAGAATCGAGCACACCCGAGATAGATACGATTTTGCCCTGCTGGGGATAGATTTCGCCGTTGGCGAGCTGAAGCTGTACGGGGGGCATGGAGTTTTTGGCAGCCTCGACAGAGCGTTTGCCGCCATCGGTAAGGGCCAGAATCTCCTTTTCGGTCATGGAGAAATAGGCATCCATGTCGCCATTGTCGGAGAGCACGGTGAGCAGAGTGGTGGGGCTTACGAGAGTGCCTTCCTTGAAT
Organism: uncultured Porphyromonadaceae bacterium; assembly: GCA_947176605.1. GTDB lineage: Bacteria > Bacteroidota > Bacteroidia > Bacteroidales > Muribaculaceae > Lepagella. The sequence continues at coordinate 3,042 of CAMWRH010000048.1, read as the reverse complement.
CCGATAGTGCCGATTACGCCCGAAGTGGGAGCCGTAACTTCGGAATACGACAGGTTCTTCTGAGCAGCCACGAGCGTGGCGTTGGCCTGATTAAGCTGGGCCTTTGCCGCATTGAGGGCATCTACCGACGTCTGATAGGCCGGAGCTCCGATGATGTTCTTGTCGAGAAGGAGCTTGTTGTTGTTGGCATTAGTCTGGGCAGTGTTGACATTTGCCTGCGCCACTGCCACAGCGGCCTTGGCCTGGTCGACTGCTGCCTGCAGCGACACCTTGTCGATTTCAAAGAGCAGCTGCCCTTTGGAGACGTGCTGACCTTCGCTGACGCATACCTTGGTCAGGAACCCGGTGGCCTGCGGACGTATCTCAACGTCGTTGACACCTTGAAGAGTGGTAGGATAGCTCGTCATCAGTGTGGCATCGTCAGTCTCGACGGTCATCACTGCAAGCTCGGGCAGCTGCTGCTGAGCCTGCCCGGCGTCTTTCTTACATCCTGTAGAAACTATGCCGAGAGCCAGAATGGCGGAGCCGGCATACAAAATGTTACATCTCATAAATATAAGGAAATGATAGTTGGATAATCGGGGTTGCGGGGAGAGAGTCGCCATGGAGCAGCCCCTTCGGGGATATAGTGGAGAAGATAAGCTCTTCCATAGCATTCAACGTCTTAGAAGAAGATAAGTTTGCGAGGAGCAAGAGTATAAAACCAAAGTATGAAAAATAGTTTTCATTCGCCCTTTAAAAGATACCGTTGGAGAAATCCGGAGTACGGCATTCTCCAAGGTATCCTTCATGGTCATTCGGTATAGGCAGAAGATACGGATTTAAGCGTGAATAAACTACTCCTTATCCGTATGTGTGAACTCCGGGGGAGTCCCTGCGTCATCATCGTCGGCAGCCGCAGAGGGAGTGCGGTCGGGAGATCCGGATTTATCCGGCTCCGACTTCGTGGCGCGACGGGCAATGTCGCCTACAATCTCATCCACTTTCGAGTCGGTGAGAGTGGAGCCTGACTTTCCGCTTTCGGCTGCCGCTTTCTCCTCGCGGGCTTTTCTGTCGGCGGCATTGAGCTCCATGATCTCGTCGGTGCGTGATTTCCATTTGCGTTTGCCGAGTATGGCCTCCACATCGTCATGGAGTATCACTTCGCGCTCTATGAGCAGGTCGCGTATGGCGTTATGCTGGGCCGCATACTCCTTGAGGATGCTTTTGGCGCGTTCGTACTGCTCGTTGATTATGCGTGCGATCTCGTCGTCGATGAGTTTCGCGGTCTCTTCGGAATAAGGTTTCTGGAATCCGTAGTCCTGTCCGGTGCTGTCGACATAGTTGAGGTTGGGGAGGCGGTCGCTCATGCCGTACATTATCACCATGGCGCGCGCTATCTTGGTGGCACGCTCCAGGTCGTTGCTGGCGCCGGTGCCGATCTGTCCGAGGAATACCTCCTCGGCGGCACGACCGCCCAGCAGGCCGCAGATGGAGTCGAGCAGTGCCTGTGTGGGCACAATCTGACGGGCCTCGGGAGCATACCAGGCGGCTCCCAGGGCGCGGCCACGGGGCACGATCGTCACCTTCACCAGAGGGTCGCCGAACTGAATGAGCCACGAGATGGTGGCATGTCCGGCTTCGTGTGTGGCGATAGATTCCTTCTCTTCAGGAGTGATGATGCGCGAACGCTTCTCAAGGCCGCCTACGATGCGGTCGATGGCTCCCATGAAGTCCTGAAAATCTACGGAGTCCTTATTGTTGCGGGCTGCGATAAGTGCTGCCTCGTTGCATACGTTAGCGATGTCGGCACCTGAGAAGCCCTGTGTCTGGCGGGCGAGCTGCTCGATGTCCAGCCGGCTGTTGACCTTCAGGTTGCGCAGATGCACGTTGAAGATCTCTATACGGTCGGTGAGTTCGGGCAGATCCACGTATATCTGGCGGTCGAATCGCCCGGGGCGGAGCAGGGCCTTGTCGAGCATGTCGGCACGGTTGGTGGCGGCCAGGATGATCACGCCGTTGTTGGAGCCGAAGCCGTCCATGGCGGTAAGCATCTGGTTGAGGGTATTCTCACGCTCGTCGTTGCCCCCCATGCTGGGGTTTTTGCCGCGTGCGCGTCCTACGGCATCGATCTCATCGATGAATACGATACAGGGAGCCTTTTCGGCGGCCTGCTTGAAAAGGTCGCGCACACGGGCTGCGCCGACACCCACAAACATCTCTACGAAATCCGATCCCGAAGTAGAGAGGAACGGGACGTTGGCTTCGCCGGCCACAGCCTTGGCCAGCAGGGTCTTACCCGTGCCGGGAGGGCCCACAAGGAGCGCTCCTTTGGGGATTTTGGCGCCAAGTTCGGTGTATCGCTGGGGGTTCTTGAGGAACTCCACAATTTCCTCGATTTCGACTTTGGCTTCGGCCAGACCTGCCACATCCTTGAAAGTGACATTCGTGCCGCCCGACTTGTCGAAAACCTTGGCGCGCGACTTCCCAACACTGAAGATGCCTCCTCCGGCTCCCTGTCCGCTACCCATGCGGCGCGACATTATCACCATAAAGAGGATGAATATCGCTATCGGACCGAAGTACCAGAAAAGTTTCATCAGGTCAGACCCTTTTTCATAGGTCACCTCCATCTCCGGTTTTCCCTGTGCCACAAGAGCGGCGTTCCACTGATCGATCTTGTCGCTGATCTTATCGGCAGAGGGGATGGTGGCCTTGAGCATGATTTCCGAATTGGCGGAGTACTTCGGGTCGATATGCTGCTGCTTGAGGCCGGTGGCATTGAGATGTCCTTCGGCCACGCCGTTCTCTGCGATTACAGTGATTTTGTCAAACTGTCCGGTAGCGGCGGCATCCTCGAACTGGGTCCAGTTGACGCTCTTTACCTGGGAGTTGTCCTGAAAGTAATAGAGGCCAAGCAGACACAGTATGATCAGCGCATACATCCAATACATATTGAACAACGGACGCTTTTGCGGCTGATTGCGGTTTGGCTTTTTAGGTATGAGGTTCATATCAGTTTCTTGTCGAAAAAAGAATTAGGGGGAGGGGAGATCCGGAGAG
>CAMWRH010000047.1 GCA_947176605.1 uncultured Porphyromonadaceae bacterium | reverse complement strand
CCGTATCTCCTCCTCCCCCCCTTCTTCCTATTGACGCGCTGCCGGCGCGATACGCGTATATCAGATATGACCGACATTCACGCAATTCTCAAACGCCACTGGGGTTACGATTCATTCCGCCCCCTGCAGGAGGATATAATCCGCTCCGTGCTCGACGGGCGCGACACGCTCGGACTTATGCCTACAGGCGGCGGGAAATCAATAGTATTCCAGGTCGCCGGACTCGCACTGGATACCCTCACCCTCGTTATCTCCCCGCTGATCTCGCTGATGAAGGATCAGGTCGACAATCTCCGGCGTCACCGCATCAAGGCCGTGTACTTCCGAAGCGGCATGACGGCTGCCGAAACGCGTCTGGCCTGGGAACGCCTTGTCAACGACCGCGCCCGATTCCTGTATGTGGCACCCGAACGCCTGAAAAGCCAGAGATTCATAGCCGAACTACGCAATCTCAAGCCCGGCCTGATCGTAGTCGATGAGGCACACTGCATATCTCAGTGGGGTTATGACTTCCGCCCCTCATTCCTTAAAATAAAGGATTTGCGGAAGATCTTCCCCAAAGTGACGGTACTGGCCCTCACCGCTACGGCCACCCCCGAGGTTGCCGCCGATATCCGCCGCCAACTGGATTTCCGCCCCGGCAACAATACTTTCCAGATGAGTTTCTCGCGCCATAACATCAGCTATCTTGTGCGTGAGGCTCCCGTCAAGATATCGGAAGTAGGTCGAATCCTGCAGCTTACCCAAGGCACGGCCATCGTATATGTGAGAAATCGTAAACGTACCCGCGAGCTGGCTGAATATCTCACCTCTCTCGGCATCCCCTCCACATATTATCACGCAGGCCTGACTTTCGATGTGAAAGAGCAACGCCAGAACGAATGGAAATCCGGCAATATACGGGTCATGGTGGCCACCAACGCATTCGGCATGGGGATCGATAAGCCCGATGTGAGGCTCGTGATACATTACGATATGCCCCCCTCGCTTGAGGAATACTATCAGGAAGCCGGACGTGCCGGACGCGACGGACTTCCGTCGTTTGCCGTATTGCTGTATACCTCGCGCGACAAGACGACCCTGCGCCGCCATCTCGCTGCCGAGTTTCCCGACCGTAAGGATATACTGCATGTCTACGAGAGGGTATGCAATTTCCTGGGTATTGCGGTAGGCGACGGCTACGACAGAATGTATGAGTTCGACCTCGATCTCTTCCTCTCTACATTCAGGATGCGCCCCGAGCTTGTGCTGCCGGCATTGAGAATGCTTGGCCGAGCCGGATATCTCGACTACATTGACGAGCGGGAGCAGTCGGCTCGCGTCATGATTCTCCCAACGCGCGAAGAGCTGTATCACATCCACGGACTCTCGGACGACGCCGACCACGTGCTTGCCGTCATGCTCCGCCTCTACCCCGGCATATTCATCGACTACGTATATATCAATGAAGCCACCGTAAGCCGGGAGACCGGGCTCGACCCGCAGCGTGTCTACGAGGCGATGCTCGAACTGGCCCGTAGCCGCACCATATCCTATATCCCGCGTTCGCGTACCCCATATATCTATCTCCCTACATCACGCGAAGAGCCTCGGTATGTGCAGATAGGTCGCAGCGTGTATGAGGATCGACTCAAGGTGCAGGAACGCCGCGTGGAAGCCATGATCGATTATGCGGCCGATTCTGGAAGTTGCCGCGTGGAGAGAATGCTCCGCTATTTCGGCGAGCCGGAGCCGGCTCCTTGCCGCAGATGTGACGTATGCAGAAAGCGCACTCCGGCTGCCGGTCAGCTCTCCGACACCCGGCTTACGGAAATGCTCGTGGCTTATCTGAAGTCCAACCCGCGCGGAGTGCGGCATGAGGCGCTTATAGCTCACATCGGGCATTCCTACGCCCCCCGCACTTCCTCCATCCTCGCGGCAATGATCCAGGAAGAACTGGTGGAAATGGACGGCCCCTTTATCCGTCTCTGCCGGTAAGTTTTACCCCCCCGCCGACTGACTCTGCTCATCCACCCGCCCCATCAATTCCCGACTGTATCCACAACCCGACCGACAACATTCCACCCAATGACAGGACTTGCAGACTGTAATAACTTCTTCGTATCATGCGAACGCAGCGTCGACCCATCGCTGTGCGGCAAGGCGGTAGTCGTGCTGAGCAACAACGACGGCTGCGTCGTGGCACGCAGCAACGAGGCCAAGCGTCTCGGCGTAAGGATGGGGCAGCCGGCATTTCAGCTGCGCGACATGATACGCGACAGGCATCTGATCGCCCTGTCGGGCAATCATCTTCTATACAGGGATATAAGTCTTAAGGTGCATGCAATATTCCGGAGGTTTGTCCCGGATTCGATCGACTATTCGGTAGATGAGTCTTTCCTCGACCTAACGGGCATTCCGGTCGATGTCATACCGGATATAGGGAACGCTATGGTAAAGGCCTGTATGGACGAACTCTCCATCCCGGTCACCATAGGATTCGCGCCCACCAAGACGTTGGCCAAGGTGTATGCCGAGAATGCCAAGAAGGGGGGATGCCCGGTAGCCGTGTGCGTCAATGCGGCCGATGCCCTCCCCCTGCTGCAACGCCTTCCCATCTCTGACCTCTGGGGAATAGGCCGGCGGCTTGCGAAGCGCCTGTACCAGAACGGGGTCTATACGGCTGCCGATTTCATTAGCCGTGATGCCGCATGGGTGCGCCGTCTGCTCGGACTTCAGGGCGAACGCTCGTGGCGCGAACTGCATGGCCAGCCGTGCATCGACCTTGACCATGTGTTGCGCCCGATCCAGGATTCCATAAGCGAGTCGCGCACATTCCCCGAAGACGTGGATGACCCCGATTATCTGCGGGCCCGCATCGTGATCTATGCCTCGCATTGCGCCCGTCGTCTGCGTGACATGAACGGCGTCTGCCGCTCTGTCGGCGTATTCCTGCGCACCAATCCATTTCGGCCGGGACTTCCCGTCGTCCGACCGGAAGGGATCACCCGTCTCCTGCATCCCACATCTCTTACCACAGAAATCGTCGAGGCCGCCTTGGCTCAGCTGGATGCCATATATCCACGGGGTATCCCGTTTAAACGCGCCGGTGTGTGGCTGGCCGACATAACACCCGACAGTGCCGTGGCGCCGTCGCTGTTCGACGAGCCCTCCTCTCGCTCTGCAGCCATGAAATTCATGAAGACCATCGATGCAATCAACGACCGTAGCCACCGGCCCGCCATACGTCTGGCCTCTCAGATAGTCAACCCTTCGGCACATGCGGCCCACAATGACGGATATTCCACATCCTTTCAGGCCCCTCGCCCCCTCGGCGATGAACCGATGCCGTAAAAAATCAGCCCGACACATTGCCGATTCATCAATTCTTGTTAACTTTACATTCGAAAACAAAAAATCCTGACAATGAAGAAACGCTATCTATCAGCAGCAATAATCTCTCTCCTCCTGTGCTCCGTAAGCCTTTCAAGCTGCATCGGCAGCTTCAGGCTGACCAGCTCCGTAATGAAATGGAACAATCAGGTGGGATCAAAATTCCTTAACGAAGTGGTATTCTTCGCATTCTGGGTCCTTCCCGTATATGAGGTGACGGCATTGGCCGACGTCCTCGTGCTCAATTCAATTGAGTTCTGGAGCGGTCGCAATCCCCTCACTGCCTCCACCAGAATAGTCAATGTAGACTCCGAGTCATATCTTATAGCCTGCGACGGTAAGGGATACACTGTCACCAATCAGACCGACGGGCACTCCTTCCGCCTCGACTTCATAGAGGCCACCGACACCTGGGCCCTCAATATCGACGGCGAGCTCCACCCGTTCCTCACATTCGTCGACGACTCCCACGTACGCGCCATAACCCCCGATGGCGATTTCCGCACCGTGGAGCTGTCGCAGGCCGGAGTCATGGCATATCAGCAGGATGTGACATCGCAGATGGCAGGCAGCGAAAAAATCATGCAGGCCATGAACTAACCGATGCCAACGATTGTTATGAAATATGAAAGAGATTCAGTGACGGATCTTCCGCATATGCAGGGGCGGCCAGCCTCCTCAGTCGCAACCGGCCTCACCGGATAGCGTAGCCCTACAGGATGATGCGGACTCCACTCCCCCTCTCATCCTCTCCGACTCCACCGGATTCTTTCGGAATAAAAGATTCTAAATTCTTAATCCATAAACAATTTTAGCCATATGAAACCCCTTCACGTAATCTGCGCCGTAATCGGCGGTGCCATCGCCGGCGCGGCAGTCGGCCTGCTCCTCGCTCCTGAAAAAGGTTCTGACACACGCAGCAATATCCTCAAGCTCCTCAAGGAGAAAGGTATCAATCTGAAGAAGAGTCAGATGGAGGAACTCGTAGACGAAATCGAAGATCAGATCGAACAGCACATCTGATTCTCCCCTATCAACTTCAACAACCTCGAATACTACTGAGATGATGAAATCACTGACACTGTTATATGCCTTCCTCGGAGGCGCAATCGTAGGAGCGGCCGGCGCCCTGCTTCTCGCTCCTGAAAAAGGAGAAGAACTCCGCACTCGCATCTGCAAGCTGCTCCGTAAAAAGGGCATCAAGATTAGCGACGACGAGGTAGACGCTCTTGTAGCAGAGCTCTCCGCCTCAGAAGAGTGACCGCAGGAATCTCTCCGGCTCCGGATGATCCGTAAAATATTCGGGGGCATGCAGCCGTTCCATTACAGGAAGGCCTCATGCCCCCATAATCATACCATCCCAAATGAAAGATAATATAACTGATCAGCTTAAAGGAGTGTACGACACCGCTCGACGATGGATAAGCCTCGAAATCCAGTACGCAAAGCTTACAGCCGCCGAAAAAATCACTATCCTCCTCTCCACTCTAATCCTCGGTGCTGTCTGCATGCTGCTCGGTATGGTGATCCTGATTCTGTTCTCATTCTCTCTTGTCGACCTCTTCAAGACATTCCTGCATCCCGCCTTGGCATACCTCTCCGTGGGGGGAATACTCGTAGTGCTGATAGCGCTTATCGTGATTCTGCGCCGTCCGCTCCTTGAAAACCCTATCTCGCGACTCATAAGCAAGCTTATACTCGAAATCAAACCCCGCGACAATGAGCAAAAATAAAAATGATAAAACACGTGCGGCAGCTGTCCCGGCCGACCTGACCACGATTGAGCCTGCTGAAATCAAAGGCCTCACTATCCGTGAAATCCGGTATCAGCGAGCTCTGGTCGCCCTTCAGAAGGATTTCTGCAGGGAGAAGATGAACGTGGGCTTAATGAAACTGAAGAACTCTTCTCCGTTCAGTAAGGACTATCAGGGGAAGACCAAGTTCCTTGGCCGTCCGGCCGGAATAGTCGGCAAGGTCATCGGCGGAATGAATTATATCGACTACATATTGCTTGGTTTCTCCCTCTTCTCCAATGCCAAAAAGGTAATGGGATTCTTCAGGAAAAAATAAGCGCCCCGCTCCTCTGCACGCTAAATCCCCACTGTAATTCAAATCCCCACTTATCCCACATCTATGAACGATTATATAGCACTGCGCATCGACATCAACCCCTGTTCGGAAGACACCACAGACCTCATGGCCGCTTTCCTCGCCGATGAGGGATATGAATCATTCGAGCCCGATTTGAGCGGTCTTACCGCCTATATCAAAGCCGATGATTACGAAGAAGACAAGATCAACGATATCCTCGCAGGGTTCCCACTCCCTGTGTCAACCCGCATGACCGCATCACTTGTGGAAGGTCAGGACTGGAACAGCGAATGGGAAAAGCACTACTTCCAGCCTATTCTGATCAACGGCCGTTGTGTCGTACACAGCACATTCCACAAGAATGTGCCGCATGCCGAATACGACATCCTCATCGACCCGAAAATGGCTTTCGGCACCGGCCATCATGCCACAACTTCAATGATGGTGCGCCATCTGCTAAGCATACCCCTTGAGGGTAAAAACATCATGGATATGGGCACCGGCACCGGAATCCTCGCAATTCTCGCCGCACAGCGCGGAGCCGGATCTGTCACCGGCATCGAGATCGACCCGGCTGCCTGCAGCAACGCGGAAGAGAATTTCCGCCTTAACAATGTAGAGGTGACCCTACTGCCGGGCGACTCCGCCAGGCTGCTGGAGCTCCGGCAGAAAGCCGACATATTCCTTGCCAACATCAACCGCAACGTCATACTTGCCGACCTCGGCAGATACGCCGATGCGCTGGTTCCCGGCGGCCACATGTATCTGAGCGGTTTCTATCAGTCAGACATCCCGATGATCCTGAAGGCAGCATCCCTCTACGGGCTTCGCTCCGAAGGGGAGCTCCTGATGCACGATCCCTCGGCCTCCGAATCCGACCCCGCGGCTGACCACGGCCCATGGGCATCGCTGCATCTCGTAAAAATGCAGTAACCATTCCGGCTGCAGCCGCCGGGCCGACGGCACCACGCTCGCACACACACTATTCGCAACACGACCGGCAAAACCATACGGTTGCCGGGTATACGTGACCTTCCAATCACGCATACCCGGCAACCGCTCATGTTTTAACATTAATTATAGCCGCCTGCACACTATAGTACTTGCATATGCGGGATAATATTATTATCTTTGCAATCACTTATCAGCCATAACGGCAGATAAACCGAGATATTGTAAAACCATCTGAAACTTATAATCAAATTGCCTATCGACTCTACTCTACACAAACATTAACAACAGAATAGAATGGCAAAAAAACAATCCATGACCGATGAACAATTGGTCAAAGCCTATGCCGCCGGCAATAACGAGGCTTTCGACACTCTGCTCAAACGCCATCAGGATCGAGTATTCAATTACATCCTCCGAATCATAAAGAACGAGGATCTAGCCAACGACATATTTCAGGAGACTTTCGTCAAAGCCATCCTGACCATCAAGCAGGGACGTTACACCGAAAACGGCAAATTCCCCGCCTGGATTTCCCGCATTGCACATAATCTCATCATAGATTATTACAGGCAGGAAAAGTCGGAAAACGTACAGTCAGCCGATATTCAGGATGCCAACATCCTCAATCGGAAAGACTTGTGCGAGGCTACCGTCGAAGACAGCATAATCTCTCGTCAGATCATGGACGATGTGAAATTCCTGATCCGGGAATTGCCCGAGCTCCAGAAAGAAGTGCTGCATATGCGCTACTATCAGAATATGTCGTTTAAAGAAATAGCAGAGAAGACCGGTGTCAGCATCAACACAGCCCTCGGGCGAATGCGTTACGCTATAATCAACCTTCGACGCATTGCTGCAGAAAAAGAAATCATTCTCACCCTCTGATCGGGGTGGGAATGTCTTTTTTTTAATCCCGTCACACTCTCGGCCCCATCCCCCATGCGCCAATACGCTCTCCTCTGCCTGACCACCCGGCAGAAATTCCCGCCATCGGCTATCAGTTACTCACAAATAATTTCCTAACTTACTTATCCACCGAAATACTAAACATACTCCACAGGCGTTATCTATTTGAATGAGCGAAGGAAACAGTCGCTTCGCCCTTTCACTTAACTTTACGCGCATACTTATCTCTCTTATCCATCCTTAATGTCAATGCCTATGACAAAAGATTCTACTACAGCTGACTGCTCTCTAAAAGAACATCACCCGTCGATGAAAACTCCCAGGATCTCAACTCTGAACCTGATTCGTCAGTTCTCGCGTGCCTATGTGGCTGTCTCCGGTCTATCTCTCAATCAGATGATCTGCAACTGACGGAAAACGACACGGGGAGACCGATACCCTCGCTGCAAGGGGGCTTCGGTCTCCCCGATTCCGTATAAACTGTCTTTCCACCTACTCTCACGGCTCCTCTCAGAGCCGTACCTTTGAGGCTCCTCCCGGGTATGTCACCATATATATCCCATGGGGCCACGTGCGCCCCGCAAGTTCCGCAGTTCCCCCCTCGTAGAGCTGATGCCCGGAAATGTCGAAGACCCTGACAAGTCCCGCCTCTCCCCCTATCAGAATGCGGCCATTCTGCGCCACGACAGTTATCTCATCCATTGCGAGGAGAGGTGTGCTGAGCGGAAAATCCTCGGTGGCCGTAATATTGTCAAACCTGTTCCAATACGCTGCAAGCCCGTATCTTTCACGCGCCTCCGGAAATACCAGCAGCTCTCCGCTCCGCTCTGTCGATGTATCAAATGTATTGACCGTAATCCGGGCCGGCCAATCGGAATGGGCATATATGCGGCGCAACGCGCTGCAATTCGCAAACGCACGCGATCCGATTTCCTCTACCTCCCGCTCCAGCTCGATCCATTCAAGCGAGCCGCAGTTGGCGAATCCTGACTCTCCGATACTTCTGACTCCTTGCAGAAACACCCACGGAAGCTTCGACAGATTCTCAAAAGCCCCCGCACCGATCTCCGCTTTCCCGCGCTCGGGAAACGTCAGCTCCGATATGCCGCTGCATCCCGCAAAAGCCCGTTCCCCGATCACCTCTGTAAGTGCCGGTATGCTCACTTCCTTAAGCGAACTGCATCCATTGAAGGCCCACTCCCCGATTTCCGCCAGTCCCTCCGGAAGAACTATCCCGCTCAGACTGATGCAATCGGCAAACGTATACGCCGGAATCTCCGGAAGATCATCCCTCAGCGTCACTCTCTCCAGAGCCGAGCATCCCCGGAATATCCCGATCCCCATGCTGCCGTAATGCCCGCTAAGGTCGGCAGTCGGCAATGACGTGCAGTAGCTGAAGCACCCGTCGCCAAGATTGACATATTTCGCAGGCCTGCCGATTTCACTCAGCGAGCTGCAATGTGAAAAAGCATTCTCTCCAATCTCCGACAATTGCACCGGAAATGTGATATCTTCCAGGCTGCCGCACATGGCAAACGCACGCCCCTCGATCACCGACAGCGACGACGGCAACACGGCTGATTCCAGATTCCCGCAATCATAAAATGCGTATGACCCGATATAACCGATTCCCTCCGAAAGGATTATGCCGGTCAGTTCGCCGCACCCCGAAAACGCATGGGCGCCCACACCGCTCACCTGGCGCTGCACACTCCCGTGGCGCACCGAGGCCGGTATCGTCACAACACCCACATATGATGCGCCCGTATCCGGAGCGGCCACCTCCACACTACCGTCAGAAAGAAGATCATAATATAGGCTCCCTGACTGGAAGTCAGCGCCGGATAAGGCACTATGACCGACACCCGCAAGAATTGCCATCAATAAAAATCGATTCATGTATCATACACGAGGAGGAATAGAGAGTAAATACTAAGCAAGTGCAAATTTAATAAATTCCGGCATTTTTCTCAATCTTTTATCTCACGAAGTTTCAATTTTTTTTGTAACTTTGCACTTTCCGACAGCCAATACATCAAAGCCGCCGGAGCAGTATATCCTGACAGCCACCGTTTCAACCATTCCGCCCCGGGCGGCGGAATCCACTGCCACGATGGCATGATATTCTTGACTACAACTATGACTACTATCAACGAAGAAGCCGCAGTCAATGAAAGCGGTCTTAACTTTATCGAACAGGAAATCCAGCAGGATCTCGCCGAAGGTAAAAACGGCGGACGCCTCAACACGCGCTTCCCTCCCGAACCCAACGGCTACCTGCATATCGGCCACGCCAAAGCGTTCATAATGGACTTCGGCGCCGCCGAAAAATTCGGTGGCACCTGCAATCTCAGATTCGATGACACCAACCCCCAGAAGGAAGACAATGAGTATGTCGAGGCTATCAAACGCGACATCCATTGGCTCGGCTACGACTGGGAAGACCGCCTCTATTATGCCAGTGACTACTTTCCCCAGCTTTATGATCTGGCCGTAAGAATGATCAAGGAAGGCAAGGCTTACGTCGATGAGCAGACTTCCGAGCAGATAGCCGCCCAGAAAGGCACTCCCACCGTGCCCGGTACCGACTCCCCTTTCCGCAACCGTCCCGTCGAAGAAAACCTCGACCTCTTCGAGCGTATGAACAAGGGTGAGTTCCCTGACGGCGCAATGGTGCTCCGCGCCAAAATCGATATGGCAAGCGACAACATGCACTTCCGCGATCCTATCATGTACCGTATCATTCATACCCCCCACTGGCGCACCGGGGACAAGTGGAAGGTATACCCGATGTATGACTTCGCACACGGTCAGAGCGACTATTTCGAAGGGGTCACCCACTCTATATGCACGCTGGAGTTCGTGCCTCACCGTCCCCTCTACGAGTATTTCGTCAAGGAACTTGCCGATGAGTCATACTGCCCCCGCCAGATCGAATTCAACCGCCTTAACCTTACATATACGGTGATGAGCAAGCGCAAGCTGCTGCAGCTCGTCAAGGAGGGTCTGGTAAATGGATGGGACGACCCGCGTATGCCGACTCTCTGCGGTCTGCGCCGACGCGGTTTCACCCCCTCGGCAATCAAGGATTTCGTCAACCGTATCGGCTACACCAAGTATGAGGCGCTCAATCATATCGAACTGCTTGAGCACTCCATCCGCGAGGACCTCAATAAGACGGCCACTCGCGTCAGTGCAGTTAAGAATCCCGTAAAACTGATCCTTACCAATTATCCCGAAGGTCAGACCGAGGAGATGTTCATGGACAATAATCCCGAGAACCTCGCCGAGGGGCAGCATGCAATGCCGTTCAGCCGCGAACTCTGGATCGAGCGCGACGATTTCATGGAGAATCCTCCCAAGAAGTTCTTCCGTCTCTCTCCCGACAAGGAGGTGCGCCTGAAGGGTGCGTATATCGTTAAATGCACCGGACTCAAAAAGAATGATGCCGGTGAAATCGAGGAGATATATGCCGAGTATGATCCCGATACTCTGAGCGGACGTCCCGGTGCCGACCGTAAGGTGAAGGGTACGCTTCACTGGGTATCCGTACCCACTGCCGTAAAGGTAGAGGTGCGCGATTACGACCGTCTTTTCGCCGTAGAAAACCCCTCGGCCGAGGAAGGCGACTTCCGCGAACTTCTCAACCCCGACTCGCTGAAGGTGCTCGACAACGTGATGGTGGAACCCTGGCTCGCTGAGCGCGCCAAGGCCGGCGACCACTTCCAGTTCCAGCGCCTCGGATACTATACCGTCGACCCCGACTCCACACCGGATCATCTCGTATTCAACAAGACCATCGGTCTGAAGGATACCTGGGCAAAGATCCAGAAAAAGTAAATTCCGTCCCGGTTGCCCCGCATGATTCTTCCCGCTAAAATCCCGTGAAGCGAGCATCCCGGATAACGATAATAAATCCTCCCCGCACCGCCTGACCGGTACGGGGAGGATTCTGTTTGATATCCTCCGGGGCTTGCAAGTCAGATCCGCCACATCTCTCCCTCAGGCAATGAGGTCATACACACCCCAGCAGATAAAGAAAGCTACCAGGAGCACGATGATGTAGCGCAATGGTTTCGACTTTATGATCCTGGGCCTTTCGCAAACCAACAGCAACAGTTCCGCAACTACGGCAATTGCAATATAAACATACCAGTGTTTCATCATAATAAGATTATTTACGGGGGCTTTTCACACGGATGGCAGCATTTCCCTTAACGCATATGGTATTGATAGCAATGCAGAATTGAAAGCAATCTTCAAACGGGTAGAGACCCGCTGCATAGTTCCTGGGTGAATATCTTCCGCCACGTCCCCATTCGGTTATTATCTTGTCGTTATGGTTGCAAATTTAAATAAAAATCCCGGGATTTCCACATCAGAAGAATAAGGATGTGATTCTCTCTTTAAAGAAAAACTAAAAGAATTGTAATAAAATCGCCGCTAAATACTGATTTTTCATGGTGGTTGGGACATTTGTCACATCAGATGTCGAATATTTTCGCTAAATTTGGAATGTTAAATATATTAGACCCTTTATGAGACAGCGGGCTAAGATAATAGGTATCGCACGGCATCGCCTTTCTACCGACGGCGATGGTGTGACTACGCTTGTGGCTTTTCACGGCTGTCCGCTTGGTTGCCGATATTGTCTTAACCCGCAGTCGTTAGGCGACGGCGGACGTTTTCGCGAGTATTCTCCGGAACAGCTCTATGCCGAGACCCGCATTGACGAGCTTTATTTTCTCGCTACCAATGGCGGCGTGACATTTGGCG
This sequence comes from uncultured Porphyromonadaceae bacterium, assembly GCA_947176605.1. GTDB lineage: Bacteria > Bacteroidota > Bacteroidia > Bacteroidales > Muribaculaceae > Lepagella. The sequence goes on along the minus strand of CAMWRH010000047.1, from coordinate 6,754 downwards.
GCGGAGAGCCTTGTCTGCGCCCGCAGTTTATCAGTGAGGTTCGTGAGTTGTGCGGCTCGGAGTGGCAACTCAATCTTGAAACGTCGCTCAATGTGCCGGTTGCCGACATCAAGGCGTTGCTCCCGATGGCCAACACCCTGATTATCGACATCAAGGATATGAACCCCGACATTTACCGCGACTACACGGGGCAAAGCAACACTCTTGTTCTCGAAAATCTCCGTATTATAGCCGATACAGGACGGCAAAGCGATTGCATCATCCGCATACCGCTGATACCCGGCTACAACACCGATGCCGACCGCGACGCAAGTCGTAAGGCACTCGAAGCCCTCGGCTTCACCCGATTCGATTTATTCACCTACCAAATCCGCAAACACTGACTATGGCACGAGGAAAGCAGACCTGCAAACCATTGAAAGAAGCCACGCTCCGCATCGAGGCAGAAGGCTACGACGACCCGATAACAATCAAGGTCAAATATCCCAAACGCAACGCCAAGAAAACCATCAGGTTCAAACACAAAAAGAATTAACAAATATGAGTATGAGAACAATAGCATTGTATGTCTGTCTGCTGATGACCTGCTTTATGTGTGGTGCAAGGGAGATAACCATTATGCCACAGTTTACGGTGGGCGATACTATCGCATATCGGTCTACTACAAACCTTGTGCTATATCATGGGAAAGACTCGCTGGTTTCGACCACAAAGCTACTGCCCACACTTATTGTTAATGAGAAGAACGACAAGGGATTTGTAATCACTACAGACAACAGACTGGAGGATTTCAGCGTAGAATGTTCCGACCCGGATGCCGGAGAAACATTGAACGCATTTGACAAGTCCGATATACTGAATGATTTTGTCACAGCGATTGTATTGAAAATCCAGTTGGGTGCAGACTGTCGGCCCGATTCGGTTTTGAATATGAATGCTGTAAGAGAGCGTATTACGGAGGCTTACATCAATATGTTTGCAAAGCAGCAGGAAGTTGATGAAAGCAACAGAGCAGAATGGGAAAAGGAAACAAGACCGCTTCTTGTCGGCGCTGTAGATATGATTTGTACCCCTGCACATCTTATCGAACAGCAGTTCGGGAACTTGCCTTATTTCAATCTCACAGGCATACCGCTGAAGTCGGGAAAAATCCCGACCTCGATGATTGTCACCGGCGACCTTCTGAAGATGTGTCACGGACTGAAAGAACTGGATTTGGAGATTACACCGTTAGACAGCAATATGGAATCAGGCATAAGTGCCGACGATGGAATGTACTCCATAAGAATCAATGGCAAGAAAGATAATTTAGATGTAGAAGGGCTGCTGCTGTACAGTGGCGGAATAATGGCTCACGGCATTCTGACCGTCAAGATGGAATCGGACACCGAGTGTCTGGTTACCACTTACGCAATAGACATTATAAAGTAGAAGAACCGCGATGACAGATTCTCTCCGATACAAGACAGTGCTTTGGCCGGCATGGGCGCAGATTGCGCTCATAGTCATGGATGTTCTGATGATTGACCATACACCTTGACCCGATATCGCGGTGGAATGTGCAATTATGGATTCTCCTTACCGGTTATGTTCTTGGATATTAGTATATAACATGCGGTTTCTTTTTTTGCCGCAGATTGTATAAAAGATTTCTTTTCACTTACTATCGTATAGATTCATACAATTACTTGACAGAGTCATGGAGAAGCAACTGATTATAACTTTAATACTGTCGTTGTCGGCAGTCGTGGGCAATGCTATGGCACCGGAAGGCATTGACTCTCTTTCGTATGCATACGGTCATCAGTACACATTAGCTACGATGGCGGGTAAGAATGAACTGATGCAAAGCGATGAGGATTTCAGGGATTATATACGTGGACTTGAGGATGTGGGCCGGAATCGGATTCAGATGAACGATTCGTCATATATGGTGTCGTACATCCTCGGCGCGATGGAGGCTGTATTTATGACTGACGGTATGCATCATAAGAGGAAGGAGGATCTGCCACCGTTCTCATGCATCATTGCAGGACTCCGTAAGGTCGGCGACGGCAATGTTTCAATACCGTCGGATACGATTGCCGCTATCGATTTGATTAACCGGTACAGCAAGGGTGTCAACCGTCCGGTTGACCTTGACGAGGATGAAAAGTGCAGTTTCTTTACGGCGTACGGAATAATGAAGGCCTACCAGCCGGGACTCCGGGAATATGCCGAAGAATTGAAACACGGAACAAGCTATAAAGAAAACCGCCAGGCATATGCAACCGGAATGGCTGATATTCTTGAAGCATATACCGAGGCGCCTAAGTCGGCATATGACATGGGGCGTATGGTTTCTCTATCCATGACGCTGACCGCAATCGAGGACTCCCCTATTGATATTGATTATCGCTCGTTTGTGGCCGGGGCAAAGGCTTCTCTTGGTCTTGGACAACAGATCATTCCGCGTGATGAAGTGGAAGAAATCTTCACCCGGCAGTTTGAAATACAGTCAGATGCAACCGACGGAATCGACTATGCAGCCAATTTTGAAAAAGTCATGGAGATTACAGACAGACTTAGGATAGAACCGTTCAATCAATACCAGGTGAATTGGAAAGTGACGGCCGCCCCCGTGGCCGGGTTCGCTACCCCACCTACCGGTATTTTTGAAAATCTTGTGTCTGAACTCAATATCTCCGACAGTGTTTTAAGCGGAATGCTTATGGCTCAGGCACCTGACGCAGACAGCCGTATTTATGAAACCGCATCAGTGGCAATCGGGAAATACACGCTGCCGGATGGCTTTAAATGGTTCTGCGGCAGGAATGACGATGCGCTGACCACAATCGGAATCATGAATACGGAGTCAGTGTTCGCTGCCGATGTAGACACGGCATCGGTTGATATCGACACAGCGTCTTGTATTGTCAGTGTGCAATGGGACTTCAATGCCGACGATGCAATAAAGTGGGCGAAATTTACCGAGGCGTGTATCGGCAGGCATGTGGCGGTTGAGATTGACGGCAGATTCATGTTTGCGCCGAGAGTCAACCAGCAGATCACCGGTGGTCGATGTGCCGTCGCGGGGCTGACATCAGATGAAATCAATTTGCTGTTCGGGGATGCGGAAAAGGGGGTAGGTCAAGAGTCGGTTGATACAATAGAGATCATTGAGATGGATTGATGCTCTCGCGGCTCTTGCATGTGGGTGGCAGGAGAGAATCGGCATTGAGCGGCGACATCCACTTATCGTCGTCTACCCATTTTCGGTAAACTTTCTTATGTCTGATATGGCGATTTTTAGTAATTTTGCACTTAATTTAGGAATCAGCCATGTCAATAAAGGAATTTGAACAGTTTTTCCGCCGACTCTACCTGCCGCTTGGCATGTATGCCCTGCGTATTGTTGATGATGCCGATATTGCCGAAGATATGGTGCAGGATGCATTCATTAAGGTATGGCGCCAGCTGGATAGTGGCAGGGATATATCCAACTTCAGGGCTTTCATGTATAAGTGCGTGCGCAATGAATGCCTGACATATCTATCTTCACAACGCGGGAAGCTCGGTGAAGAGTTTATCCCGGAGGTCGATGAGGAGGAGATTGATACATCCTTCCGGGATGCAAGAATATGGAAAGCGATTGATGAATTGCCGGAGAAGTGTCGTGAGATATTCCTGATGAGCAAGCGTGACGGATATTCCAATGATGAGATAGCCGATGAACTCGGTATATCCGTAAAGACGGTCAAGAATCAGATGACCAAGGCTTTCTCCCGACTGCGCGAAGCCTTGAGCGACGGGCATAAACCGTTCTTCCTGCCGTTCCTGCAATTTTTTTTGATTTTTTCTCATTTCGAATAGGACTTTTTGGGAAATTCACGGTCATCGGTGTGAACAATCAATAATCACCATCATGAAGAAAATACTTTTTACTCTTGCGGCATTGCTTGTCGCAGTTTCGGCAGAAGCGCGGCAGCCTCAACGCGGATACCGTGGTTTTTTCGAGTGGAGCGGCAGTCTGCGCAGTCAGCAATTCGGCTATCCGGATATCAACGGCAATCTGTCATTCTATCGGGAAGACACTTTCTTTACAGGATTTTCCACTTCACACGGTTATCAGATCAATCCGCTGTTTTTCATCGGTGCCGGACTGGGTATGGAGAAATGCACCACGCTTTCCGACTGGATCGCTCCTCTCTTTCTGGAAGGGCGTATCGACCTGCAACTCGGCAAATTCACCCCATTCGGAGATATCCGTATTGGCGCGAATTTAGCCGATGGCGCCGGTGCCTTTTTCTCTCCTTCAATAGGGTATCGGTTCAACTGGGGACGAAAGATGGGGGTCAATATTGGAGCCGGACTTACGCTGGCCGGGTATCGTGCAGAGCATTATGAGGGTACAATCACAGGTCCCGACTCATATGAAATCCACTATGTCGGTACCCGACATCATGTGCGTCCATATTTCTCATTCAGGTTAGGGATTGATTTCTGAACGGATCATGGACAACAAGGATATTGACTTCATAGCACGCCGTTACCGTAAGGGACGGTTTGATGCAGATACCGGATGGTCCGGTCTCGGATTGACTCCTCCCCCATCCCGATGGAAAAGATACAGGGTGGCAGCGGCCGTGGCCGCCACGGTTGTGCTGTCGGCCACGGCCGCACTGATTTATCATACATACCGCGCCGTCGAAATGCCGCACCATACTGTGCAGACACCGGCCATAAACTCTTTGGTTGAGGTAAAGGTCATTGACTTTGAGAATGCCTCATTGGCCGAGGTGGTCAAAAGGATTGAGGAGGTTTATAATGTGAAAGTCGGGAATCTACCCGAAAATGACAAAGACTACCGACTTTCTCTACATTTTGAGGGGACACCGACAGACCTTATTGACCTCATCAACGATATCTTGGATACTCAAATGACAGTGACTGAAAGATGAAGAAGTATATTGTACTCTCCGTAATGTTTTGTCTCTGCTCGGTCATGATGGCCCGCAAGGTCACGATCCGGGCTGTAAATCAGCCGGCTGCCATTGTGTTCAGGAGTATTATGACACGCCGTTGGCTGTCCGACATGGAGTGGCACTTTCATTACCCCTTATGATGAAAATGCTGCACTCATATAGGATTATCATCGGCAATGCCACAAGCAATAATGTGACTACATCTGATGTCGGAGTTATTATTGCTGCAATAATCAGGATTATCACAATCGCGTGCTTTCTGTAGTGCCGCATAAATGAGGGGGATATAAGCCCCATCTTTGCAAACAGCCATGACAATACCGGTATCTCAAACACAATCCCCATACATAGGCTCATCACTAAAAGTGTAGATATGTACGAACTGATTGATATGAGATTGGTTATATCGTCGCTGATCTGGTATGTGCCGAGGAATCTGAATGTCAGGGGGAATATCATATAATATGTGAGTAATACGCCCAACAGAAACATTATATAGCCACCCGTCACAACGCGAACCGCATACGTCTTTTCTTCCTCATAAAGAGCCGGAGAGACAAATCTGAACAGTTGATATATAATATAAGGCGACGCACATAACACTCCTACGCACATGGATGCCTTCATGTGGATTATAAACTGTTCGGCAAGTCCTGTATTAATCAACTGTACGGAGAAATATCCGGATGTGTCGCCGGATATTTTGCCACCAAGAATATCCATGACCCTGTATGTCGTGAAATCCGAATCCTTCGGGGCAAGGATTATGGAAAATACTTCCTCGGACATTCCGAGGCCTCCGATAAAAAGTAATGTTGACATAACTTGTTTATTAAATGTCGCTTCTTGTGAATAAGTATGTTGACTTATCCGATTCTGGAAAGGAGCCACGAAATGTTTTTGCCGAGATTGCGCATAGTTTCCACCCCTTCGGCATCTTTCAGTGCCTCGCCTGGTAATCTGCCGTATGCGATATTCCAATAGGTAGAGCCGACAATAAACATTTCTTTGTTAAGGAAGAAACGATTGATGGTGTCGAGTACGTTCATCGTACCGGCACGGCGTCCTACTGCTATTCCGGCACCAATTTTGTGGCTGAACATTCCGGGATTGGTGTCGCTGACAACACTTGCCCGCTCAATTACCGCCTTCAATGTCGACGAGACATCCGCCGAATATGTCGGAGATCCCATTATTATTACGTCCGCATCGGTCATCCGCTCATAAACATTTCGGAATATGTCGTCGGAAAACACGCAGTTTCGCCTTCCGGCACAGGCGAAACATGCTTTACACGGATTTATAGTGTGTCCGGCGAGATCTATTTTGTCAACTTGGTATCCCTGACCTGACAATTCCGATAGGACAATATCAATCATGTCACCGGTGTTTCCCTGTTTTCTGGAGCTGCCATTTATCGCAAGTATCTTCATATTGCCATTGTTCCCGTTAATCAGATTTGAAGCACCGGCCAGTCCGCTTGAGCTTATCACAACACCCGCCGCCAGTGTCCCCATTCGTTTAATAGCATCTCGTCTGTTCATAAGAAGGCGCAATTATCAATCAATACCAGTCATGTTTCTCGTTACGGTTAAGGGCGGCAATCCGAGCCATTTCCTCATCGCTTAACTCGAAGTCAAATATTGAGATGTTTTCTTTCATGTGGTCGGGGTTGCTTGATCCGGGAATAACGACAACTCCACGCTGCAAGTCCCAGCGCAGAATGACCTGTGCCACTGATTTGCCGTGCCGCATGGCGATTTCGGTCAGTACCGGGTCGTTCAGCAATT